>JAJYFI010000192.1 GCA_021790955.1 bacterium
GGAGGAAGCCGCGCGCTACTTTAAGGAGAAGATGACGAAGCCCGTTTTCTCCTTTGTCGCCGGGCGGACCGCGCCTCCGGGGAGGCGCATGGGCCACGCGGGCGCGATCATCGAGGGCGGCTCCGGCGGCTGGGATGCCAAGGCCCGGGCCTTGAGGGCCTGCGGCGTGACCGTGGTCGAGAATCTAAGCGAGATGGGACGCACCGTCGCCCAGGCGCTCAAGGGCCGCCATATCGCCTCTCCCGGCCTTTCCGCGTCGTCCGGCGCTTTTCCGCCCGCAACAACCCTGTAACGCCGTTTTAATAGCGCCGTAACGCCAAACGGCGATACTGGCACGGTCGCCATCAACAACCGTGCTACGACATCGTCGAACATTCAGCGGCGCGCCGCGATGGCTCCTGGTCGCGGCTGTTTTATTGTGGGGAGCGTCTCCGGTGGGGACTCCCTTGCTCCGGTCGGCTTCGGCGGCGCCGCCCGCCATCCCGATCGTGACGCTTGGGGGCCTTGCGGGAACGACGGCAAAGCCCCAGCGGCCTTCCAAGCCGTCCTCCGTTGCGGCGCCGGAGGCGGCCGCGGCTTGGGGGGCTTCTCTTTTTGGAGCCGACGCTTTGACGGGCGCCCTTCCCGTCGTTGGCGCTCAGGTCCTGCAAGTTTTTCCGGCCCCGTCGGCTCCCGAACCGTCTCCTGCTCCAGCCCCGACGGACGCGGAGCCGGCGCCGGTCTCCCCGCCGCCGCAGCCTAAGCTCCCGGCCCCGCCGGACCCGCCCGCGCCTTTGGCGCCGCCGGCTCCCGTGCCGCCGAAGTTGCCGTCTCTCCCGGATCCTCCCGATCCCTCCTCCCCGCACCCCGGAAGTTCCGCTCGTCACGATGCGCCAGGCCGCCATGACGACAAGGAACAGGGCCTCAAAGCTTCGCCGTCCCTATGGGCGAGGCTTTTCGGGGTCTCTAGTTTCAACGCCCGATGGCATTCCCGTCCCGGCGTCGCGGGGGCGATGATGCGGGAATCCATGCGCGAGCGCGTGCTCGGGCGCGGCGGCTTCGCCCGCTTCGGGCACCGTTAGGACGCTCCCAAAGTTCGCTAAACTGAGGCGATTGCATCCCAAATTTCCGTCGATATTTGCCGGCGGTGTTTTCGCGTCGCTTCTCCTCGCGCGTCCGGCCTCGGCTTTTTTCGACGCCGCCGCCCAGGAAAGGCTCGGCGCCGAGCATTACAGGGAGACGGACGTCTACGCGGACTTCGGCGGGGCTTTCCACCTGACGCCTTCCTACCGCTTCTACAAGTCCGATTATTCCAACGGAGGCTACAACAGCTGGGCCCTGCGCATGGGCTACGACGTTCCCAAGGAAGGCGTGGGCCTCACCGTGGGCTCGACTCCCAAGCAGAACGGCTATATGAACGAATTCGCGGGCCTGGACGCCGCGATGAGCTTGGGCGGGGCCTCCGTCTCCGACTCGGAGCCGGCCGGCATTGACGGGCGCCCCCTGAAAGAGAAGCAAGGGAAAAGACGCCTGGGCGAAGATTTGGGAGTCGGCGTCACGATGACGAGGCACAGCGAGGACTTCGAGCTCTCGGGCGCCCAGGCCGATGCCTTGTTGCCGGGGCTCCAGAGCCGGCCGAGCCCCCTGACGCTCGTTCAAACCGATTTTCATGGGCTCGCGGCCGTATCCTGGAACGGACTCTGGCTGGGCGCGCGCGTCACGAAGACGCTCTACGACAAAAACCTATCCCAGCTCGCGGCCGCCCCCGCTCCTCTCCTGGAGCTTGAAGGGGCCGGGGCGGTCGCCAACGGCTTTCCGGATTTGAGCGTCAACGGCAAGATCAAGGCGAGCCTTTCGGTTCCCATCGAGCCCTATCTGTCCTACACCCATACGAGCTTCGCCGTCGAATACCCGGATTCGGACGCCTATACGGCGGGCGCCTTCGTCTACGTCGGCCGCCTGCGCGTCAACGGCTTCTACGAGGCCTACGCGACTCATCTCGGGATCGGGACGCTGAGCTTTTACTCGCTGGGCTTGGGTTGGAGTTTCTGAGAAGGTTTGATTTTTAGGGGATCGCGGCTTAAAATAGACGCATGAACGATCCAAGAACTTGGGAACAATTTGGGCGCCTCATCCGTTATGTAGGTATGGGGGAGATTCGGGCGCGGGTTATTCTTGAAAACGTCGTGGACCGTGGGCGCTTCTTGGAAGGCGACCTGGCCGAATCCAATATCCGCCGTGTCGAGATGGAAGGGATTGCCGACACGGGGGCTGTCCTGACCCTCCTTCCTCTGGAGATCGTCGAGCGTCTCGGACTTCGAAGGACGCAAAAGAGGATCGTCCTTTTGGCTAACGACCAGAAAATCGAGCTCGATCAGGCGGACTGCCTCTGGATCGAGATCGGAGACCGTTCGATGACGACGACCTGCCTCATCGGACCGCCGGGCTGTACCATGCTCATCGGCCAGGTCGTCATGGAGAGCCTGGATCTCATCGTGGATCCGCTCAAGCGGACGCTGACGCCCCGCCCGGAATCCCCGTTCCTGCCGACCTTGAATCTCAAGGGGATGTGGTCCCCGGCGGCCGTCTCCTGACGGCCACGGCCTTCATGCCGCCGTGGCCGCTGTCGCCGCAGCGGCCGTCGTGATCGCCTCTGTTGACGCCGACTGGGTTCCACGTCGTTTTGCGCTTATCGGCGCGGTTTTCCAATAGGGATTTTTGTTTGCAAAACCCCCGGCATATCCCTATAATGTCTGGGCTTTATGACGAGGGGAAGGGGGGTTTTCTGCGCTACGGCGGGCGTTCTTGCCGTTCTGCTGGCCGGGCCTCTGCGCGCCGATCCGGTCACGGGGGCGGCGGCCCAGACGTCCGCCCAGGCTGCCGCTCAAACGGCCGCCAAGACCTCCGCCCAGACGGCCGCTCAAGCGGCGGCCAAGACTTCCGCCAAGTCCGCGGCTAAGGCGGGGGCGAAAGCCGGCGCCCAGGTCGCGGCGAAAACGGCGGCCGGCGCCGCCTCCCACGGGGCCGGAGCGGCCGTTCACGCGGCGGCGGCCGAGGCAAGCGCCAAGGCCGCCGCCGCGGGCCACGCCGTTTCCGGGGCGTTGAAGGGCGCCGGAAGCGCGGTCTCGAAAGTTCTCTCGCCGGCGCTTCATCATTCCACCGCGCGCTCCGCGGAGGCCGCCGCGAAATCCGAAGCCCGGGCGCTCAAGAAGAAGGCCCTCCAAGAAGCTCGCGCGGAGGTCGCCAAGGAAAAGTCGCGGCTCGCGTCGGACGCGGCGAAAAAGGCCCGGATCGAAGCCGAGGCCAAGCAGCTCGCGACGAGCCAGGGCCGGAAGGCCGAGGCGCAGAAGCTCGAGAAATCAGCCGAGGATCAGGCGAAGCAGAAGCTCCAGGCCGAGGAAAACGCCCTCAAGCAAAAAGCGCGGGCCCAGGCCCAGCGGAAGCTCGATCAAGCCAAGCAGAAGATCGAGGGTAAGATAGCCCACGCCGTCCAGAAAAGCACCGCCGCCGCCACCGCGGCTGCGCAGATGAAAAAGGAAGTTTCCGTCGTCCAGAGACCGGTTTCCCCGCCTCCCGTCGCCGCGCCGCAGGCTCCCGCGGCCTCTTTCGACCAGATCATGTCCGGCGGCGGCGCGGAGGTTTCTCAATAGC
>JAJYFI010000193.1 GCA_021790955.1 bacterium
GGCAAGCCCGACCTTGATCACCCGATCCCCTCGAGCTTCGCCTCGCCGCGCTACGTCTATCTTCTCGACATCCCGCCCGGCGAATACCTCCCCCTCGGGGCCGGCTACGACTTCATGGGCGCGCGCTATTGGACGCGATTCCACGAAGACGAGGTCGCCGCGTGGAAAATAAGGGTGAGGCCGGGCCAATTGGCGTTTCTCGGAGAGAACCATCTCCAGCCTGTCGGCGAGATCGATGTGGGCAAGACGCTGGGACATCTCCTGCGGCGCCTCCTGCTGATCTTCCCGCCGTGGCGCAGGCCCGTGATCCGCTTCGACGCCGCGGCGGCCGAGCCGGACCGAAGCGCGGACGCCGAGATCCGGGAGCTGCGCGAGTCCGTCACGGCCCTCGGCGCCACCCACTGGGCCGCGATCGCGGAGGAAAGGCTGCGCGAACTGGGGAATCCTCCCGCCCCGCTTTTCCGGGGATTTCTTTTCAAGCGTCCCGTGCTCCCCGTGAAAACGGCCTATTTCAGTTATGACGATATCCTCGGCTGGGAGCGGCCTTTCCGCGTCCGCGGCGGGCTTGAGTGGCGGGCCCCCAAAGACCGGGCGCGCATCGCCGTCAGCTTCGTCCCTGCCGACTCGGGAACTCCGCTTGAAGATTATCTGCGCGACCTTGCGGCGGCGGGCGCCCCCGAAGACTCGCATATCGCGGCCAAGACGCTGCTGCGCGGGCAAAAGGCGTATCGCGCTCGCTACACGACCTACGCCTATCCCCGCGGCACCATTCTTGGCTCCGAGACCATGGTCTTTGTCACGGAGGTCGTGGTCGTTCCCAAGAAAGACGGCTATTATCTTCTCCATCTGCGCGTCAAAAGGAAATACCTCGCCCGCTACGAGCCGCTTTTCGAGCGCTTCATACGGCGCCTTGGCCTGGCCGCCCCCAAAAAAGGACATTCCCGGTAGCGCAGTCGAAGATGACGGGGCCGACCCCCTTCGCGGACGCCGCTGCCCGAGAACCGTCACGGCCGTAGATGAGCCGCACGCCTCGGGGCGGGAACGCTCCTGACGCCGAGAGCCGCCTGTAGGCGGCCAGTCCCTGGAGCGCGCCGTCCTTAACCCAGAACCAAGCGCCGTCCTCCGGCTTCCACCAACGATCCCCATGCCAAAGGACGGTCCCCTGGTCCAAGGACCCCCAGGCAAGCCACCTGTCCCGACGACGTTCAAGCCAGATCCAGGATGGGCCTCGAAGAGCGCCCCAAAGCCGGGCGTCGTGATAGAAGGCCCCGGCTTCCTCCTCGTGCCAGTGAGGCCTTGGCAGCCCGCAGAGCGTCGCCGAAGCCGGCGGCTTGAGACTTCCGACCATCCGCAGGAAGTCGGATCCTGGGACGAGCTCGGGATGCTCGGATATCATGCGGCGCCCCTCCTCCGAGCGCCACGGGCTTCGGCCGCCGGAGACCGGTTTTTGGACCGGCGCCATCACGAAGGGCCGCTCCAGATAGCGGGCGAGCACGAGCTGCATTTCATCCTTTCGTTGGAAACGATGAGCCTGTCCCCGCGAATTAAGCGGCGCCCTCCAACGGGCCCGATGACGGTAGAAGGGTTTTCTGGATGTCCCTCGATGAGAGCGCAACAGATGGGCGCGCGGCGGCGGCGCGCGGCGAAAGCCGCTGGCATGCGAAAGAGACAACCGAGGTGGCACGCGCCTGCGAGGCCCTCTTGGCTCGCGCTGGCCCGGCGTCGCCCTCCCTCTCGGTGATTTTAGATGGTTGCCGGATCGGGCAACAACAGGGAAGCGCGCGCGAACGCTTCGGCCGAGGCGAGATCCTCTTGTTGTGGCCAAGCCCGTCGGATTCATGAGCGGAAATCCTTTTCGGCGCTCGTGGAGCGCCTTCCTCGATCTTGCCGCGCCTTTTTTAGCCATGAACGCCTTCTTTGTCCCTTGCGGCATGAAGGCATTCGGCCGAAGAGGCGGCGACTCGTCGAAAGCTTCGCGTATTCGAAAAAACGGCAAGTGATCCGCTTTTTTTCCCAGACGCCCCGTCGGCAGCCATCGGGCAATTCGGGCTCGGCTTTTGCGAGCCCCGCGGGGCGACATCCGCGCGGCATAGGCGTCCCGCGAGCTCCAGCCGGGCCTGGATGAAGCCCATCCCGAATTCGGAGCAAGAGGCGTTTGAGCCGTCCGCAGACGAGCCGGGACGGCAATCGGCGTGTTGCCACCAGAAGGCCTCTGCGCCCATCGTGCGAGCGCGTGAGGAAAGAGCACGGAGCACGCTCCCAGCGCGATGCCCGCGGTCAAGGTTCCCCATGATACCGTCTCCGCTCCCCGCATGCGTCTTTCCCCAACTTTAATACGGATGAAGGGGGCTTTTTGTTCCCGCGGCGTCGTGCTTGAGGGTGGCTAGGGTTCGACCCAGAAGAAGCTTCCCATCAGAAATCCGGCGCCGTAAGCCGCGTGGGCGGTCGGATAAAGAGCGAGGAGGATCAGAGCGGAGGCCGCGCTTTTCTCTTCGCGGCCAAAAAGATAGGCCTCTCGGCAGGCCGCCGCCAGGTAGGCGAGGGCTCCCAGGCTCGACAACGGCCCGGGGCCGACAATCAGAATCTGAGCCATCCCCGCCAGAAAGAAGGAGGGTAGCGCGAAAAGGACGGAAAAAGAGCGCGGATGAAGCCTGCAGACTTGAAAGCGTCCCGCCCCGCACTTGAATATCTGGCTGGCGAGCGCGGAGAGGGCGCCCCTCCGCTCGTGGAGGACCGTGAGGCGGGGGCTGTAAAGAAAACGCCCCCCCTTCTCACGCGCCTGCGCGATCAGCAGGTTCTCCTCGGCCGAGACGAGACGCTCGTCGAAGGACAGGCCGTGGGCCTCGAACACGGCCCGATCAAGAGCCAGGTTGCAGAGCATGAAGGAGCGGTCGCTCGCCCAGCTCTCCGGCGCCGCCGGCGCATATCTCTCGCGCATTTTCCAGGCCCCAAGGCGGGTCTCATGGAGCCTCCCCGCCGCCCGTTCGAAACGGCCGGAGGATGGAGGGGTGATGTTCGGCCCTCCGAATCCCCAGGCGTCGGGATAGCGGACGGCGAGATCGGAGAGGGCGGAGAAAAGGTCCGCAGGAACGAGCGCGTCGTCGTCGAGAAAATAAAGATGCTTCCCCTTGGCCGCCTTGGCAAGGCGGTTGCGCGCGCCCCCGCGATTGGGGCGCGCGAGCTCCAGGACGCGCAGTCCGGGGAGCTTCCCGGCGAAGGACGCGGCGACGGACGAGCTTCCGGGGTCGGGGCCGTTGACGAGGACCAGGACCTCGAGAACGGAGGACAGATCGGCGGATTGGACGGCTTCGAGACAGGCTTTGAGCGCTCGAGATCTCTCCCGGGTCGCGATCAGCACGGAGATATTCGGCAAGCCAAATATAGTAGCTTTTTCAATATCGGACGACGCCTTTCCCCTATGAAAACATTGGTCCTCAAGACCGCATCCTTGGGCGACGTCGTGAGAACCACGCCATTGCTGCGCTCCCTTCATGGCGAGATCGTCTGGGTCGTGTCTAAAGGCGCGGCGCCCCTCCTCCCCAGGGAGAGCCGAGTCGCCCTTGTTTCGCCCGAGGATGCCGGGAA
>JAJYFI010000013.1:0-3212 GCA_021790955.1 bacterium
CTCCGGCCCTTTCGTGCGCAGCTCCTACCGCGCGGGGGAAGTCCTGTTGGGGTCAGGTCTGGACATTGGACACTCGCAGCGGAACTCTCCCGCGGTCTTTCCAAATGTCCAATGTCCAGACCTGACCCCGAAATCCGCATGAGCCTCAGAACCGTCGCCGAGTCCAGGACCCAGCGCCTGGAGGTTCTCGACGAGAAAGGCCGGCCCGATCCCTCCGTCGAGCCGAAGCTCCCGACGGAGACTCTTCTTAAGATGTACCGGGCCATGGTCGAGATCCGGATCTTCGACGAGATCGCCTTCAAGCTGCAGCGGCAGGGGCGGCTCGGAACGTACCCTCAGATTTTGGGCCAGGAGGCGACGCAAATCGTTCCGGCTCTTGCGCTGCGGCCCAAGGACTGGCTCGTTCCGACCTATCGCGGCCAGGGCGCCTACTACGCCCGCGGCATGAAACTCAGGTATTCGCTCCTTTACTGGGGCGGCGACGACCGGGGCGTCCACTTCCCCGAGGAGACCAACGACCTCATTTTCGCGATCCCCGTGGGCTCGCATCTCACCCAGGCGGCGGGGCTTGCCTGGGCCTCCAAGCTCAAGAAAGACGGCGCCGTGACTCTCGCCTATCTGGGCGACGGGACAAGCTCGAAGGGGGATTTCCATGAGGCGCTCACCTTCGCGGGCAGCTTCAAGCTTCCGGTCGTCTACCTCATCGAGAATAACCACTGGGCGATCTCGGTGCCGCGCGAGCGGCAGGCCGCCGCCGAGACCCTGGCCCAAAAGGCGTCTGGGTACGGAGTCTACGGCCTCCAAGTCGATGGCAACGACGCGCTTGCCGTCTGGAAGGCGGTCTCGGGCGCGCTTGATAGGGCGCGTTCGGGCGAGGGCGCCACGGTGCTCGAGTGCGAGACCTACCGGATCGGCCACCATACCACCGCCGACGACGCGGCGCGCTACCGCCCGAGCGCCGAGGTCGAGGCCTGGAAGAGGAAAGACCCGGTTTTGAGGCTCAGGTCTTACTTGGGAGGACGCGGGCTCTGGGACGAGAAACGCGAGGCCGAGCTTCAGGCGCGATCGCAGGAGATGATCGCCGAGGAGATCAAGGCCTACGAATCCTTCCCGCCGCCCAACCCTCTCGACATGTTCGCGAACAACTACGCCCGAGCTCCGTGGCCCTTGGTCGAGCAGCGCGCGGAGCTCGCCAAAATCCTGGAGGAATCGCGCGACCTCGAGGAGGTCTCCTCGCTGCCCCCTCCGGAAGGCCGGTTTCCATGACTGGCGCCTCCACGAACGGCGCGGGGAGCCGCGAGAGAAATCTCGTCCAGGCGATCAACGAGGGCCTGCGCCAGGCCATGGCGGAAGACGGGCGCGTGATGGTGCTGGGGGAGGACGTGGGCCTCAACGGCGGCGTCTTCCGCGTCACCGAGGGGCTCTATAAGGAGTTCGGCGCCGAGCGCGTCGTGGACACGCCCTTGGCCGAATTGGGGATCGTCGGCGCCTCGGTGGGGCTCGCGATCAACGGGATGCGTCCGGTCTGCGAGATCCAGTTCGACGGTTTCCTGCCCTCGGTGATGGACCAGGTGATCTGCCACATGGGGCGCATGAGAAACCGCACCCGCGGACGCTATTCGATCCCGATGGTGCTGCGCGCCCCGCATGGAGGGCTCGTCCACGCTCCCGAGCACCACTCGGAGTCCCCGGAGGCCTATTTTTGCCACACGCCGGGCATCAAGGTCGTCTGCCCCTCGACGCCCGCGGACGCCAAGGGTCTCATGATCGCCTCCATCCGCGACCCGGACCCCGTCGTCTATTTCGAGCCGAAGGCGCTCTACCGCGCTTCCAAGGGGGCGGTTCCCGCGGGGCCCTACGAGACGCCGATCGGCAAGGCCCGGCTCGCCAGGGAAGGAAGGGATGTGAGCTTCGTCTCCTGGGGCGCCATGGTTTTTACCTGCCTCAAGGCGGCCGAGCTCCTGGCGGAGCGCGGCGTCTCGGCCGAGGTGCTCGATCTGCGGACCCTGACGCCCGTGGACCTCGAGGCCCTTTTGGGGACGGCCGAGAAGACCGGGCGGGTCGTGATCGCCCACGAGGCGCCGAACTCCGGCTCTTGGGCCGCGGAGCTGAGCTCGCTTGTTCACGAGCGCGCGATGCTCAAGCTCAAGGCGCCGGTCCGCCGCGTCGGCTCCTGGGACATCCGCATGCCGCTTTTCAGGCTGGAGAAGTACTACATCCCGGACGCGCGCCGGCTCGTCCGGGCGGCGGAGGAAGCGCTGGCTTTTTAAAAAGGAGGAGGAAATGAACTTCGAATTCAAGCTGCCGGACATCGGGGAGGGGCTCACCGAAGGCGAGCTCGTCAAGTGGCACGTCAAAGAAGGCGACACGGTCCAGGAAAATCAGAACCTCTGCAACATCCTCACGGACAAGGCCGAGGTCGAGATTCCGAGCCCCAAATCGGGGAAGATTTTGAAGCTCGCGGCGAAGCCCGGCGACAAGGTGCAGGTCCACGGGACCCTCGTCATCTTCGAGCTCGCGGGCGCGGGCCCCTCGAAGGCCCCGGCCGCTCTCGCGGCTCCGGCGCCCCAGGCCGCGCCGGCGAGAGTCCAGGGCTCGTCCAGCGGCGCGGCGGCCCCCTCGGCCGCCGTTCTGGCGACGCCGGCCGTGCGCAAGCTCGCCTCGACTCTCAACGTGGATTTGGCGCGGCTTCGCGGCAGCGGCCCCGGCGGCCGCGTCACCGAGGAGGACGTGCGCTCGGCGGCGATCGGCAACGGCCACGCTGCGGCGGCCCCGGCGTCCGCCTCCGCCGCGGCCGAGGAGCGCGTGCCCTTCATCGGCATCCGGCGCAAGACCGCCGAGAAGCTGGCGGAGAGCCACCGCGCGAACGTCTCCGTGACGACCATGGACGAGGCGGATGTGACGGCCTTGGTGGCGCTGCGCGAGGAGATGAAGCCCGAGGCGGAGCGCCGCAAGGTCAAGCTGACCTATCTCCCCTTCATCATCCGGGCGCTGATCAAGACCTTGAAGGAATTCCCGGACTTAAACGCCAGCCTCGACGAGCCGGCGGGCGTCCTCATCCGCAAGAAGGTCTACCATATCGGCATCGCGACCTCGGCCGACCAGGGGCTCATCGTGCCGGTCGTCAAGGACGCGCAGAAGCTTGATCTCTGGGGCATCGCCGCGGAGATCAACCGCCTCGCGGACAAGGTCCGCTCCGGCAAGATCGAGCT
>JAJYFI010000013.1:3222-13312 GCA_021790955.1 bacterium
GTGACGAACATCGGGGCGGTGGGCGGGCTCTTCGCGACGCCCGTCATCAATCCTCCCGAGACCGGCATCCTCGGCGTCATGAAGATCGAGAAGCGCCCTGCGGTCGTGGACGACCAGGTACGCATCCGCAGCCGCATGAACACCGTGCTGACCTTCGATCACCGGGTCCTGGACGGGGCCGCGGCCGCGAAGTTCCTGGTCGTGTTGGGGAAATATCTCGAGAATCCCCGGACGCTCCTCTGAGCCATGGCCCGAGAAACCGAGGTCCTCGTCGTCGGCGCCGGGCCGGGCGGCTATGTCGCCGCCATCAAGCTTGGAAAACTAGGCAAGAAGACCCTTCTCGTCGACGCGGATTCCAAGCTGGGCGGGGAGTGCCTGAATTATGGCTGCATTCCATCGAAGGCGCTCATCCACGCGGCTGGAACCGCCTACAAGGCGAAGCAAGCCGTGGGGCTCCTGGACGGCGCCGGGATGGCGCTCGATTGGGGCAAAGTCCAGACCTGGAAAAACGGCGTCGTCTCGAACCTCACCCGCGGCATCGCGATGCTCGAGCGCGGCAACGGCGTCGAGGTCGCGTTCGGGCGAGTACGCTTCACCGGCGATCACGAGGCGGTGATCGCCTCCGCTTCCGGCGAGGAGGCGGTTTCCTTCCAGAACGCCGTCATCGCGACGGGGACTCGCCCCTCCCAGCTTCCCGGCTTCGAGACGGACGGTGACGTCATCACCTCCAAGGAGGCGCTCGATCTCTCGCCGGCGCCGCCTCGGATGCTGGTTGTCGGGGCGGGCGTGATCGGCCTTGAGATTGGGACGTTCCTGGCGAAGCTGGGCACCCAGGTGACGGTTGTCGAGATCGGCGCGCAGATCCTCCCCGGCGTCGAGTCGGACCTTTCCGCGCCGGTCTCAAGGAAGCTCGAGAAAATGGGAGTGACGGTCTGGCTCAACGCGAAGGCCAAGTCCTGCCAGAGGCGTCCCGGCGACGGGCTCTCCGTGAAAGTCCAAGTTGGGGATGAGGAGCGCGAGCTCGAAGTGGACAAGATCCTGGTCAGCGTCGGCCGCTCCCCGCAAACGGGGGAGCTCGGCCTCGCGGCCGCGGGCGTCAAGACCGATCCCAAAGGTCATGTGATCGTGGATGAAGAGGGGCGGACCTCCGCCAAGAATATTTTCGCGATCGGGGATGTCGTGGGGCCGCCGTATCTCGCCCATAAGGCGTCTCGCGAGGGGATTCTTGCCGCGCTTCGCATCGCGGGGAAGCCCGCGCCGGAGCGAGGCGCCGTGCCGTGGGCGGTTTTCAGCGACCCGGAGATCGCCTTTGTGGGCGAGACCGAGGCCGAGGCGCGCTCCCGCGGAGCCTCGGTCCTGACGGGGCGCTTTCCCTTCACGGCATCAGGCCGCGCCATGGCCGTGCGGGAGACGGACGGCTTCGTCAAGGTGATCGCCGACCGGCAAAGCCACCAAATCCTGGGCTGCGGCATCGTGGGTCCTTCGGCCTCGGACCTCATCGGCGAGGCCTGCCTCGCGGTCAGGGTGGGAGCCCGGCTTGAGGACGCGGCGTCGACTATCCACCCCCATCCGACGTTGAATGAGGCTTTCATGGAAGCCTGCGAGGCGGCCTTGGGGGAGGCGATCCATATCATGGCGCCCGCCGTTTCAAAAACCGTTTAGGAGGGGGCTCGTGGACGTTGTTGATCTCGGACTGCGCGACTTTGCCGAGGTCTGGGAACTCCAGAAGGAGTTCGTCGAGAGGCGGCTTGCGGGGGCGGTCGCCGACACGCTTGTTTTGGTCGAGCATCCTCCGGTGTACACGCGGGGGCGTTCCGCCCGCACGCCTTCGCCGCCGGGGCTGCCTTATCCTGTCTACGACATCGAGCGCGGCGGGGACATCACCTACCACGGGCCCGGCCAGCTAGTCGGTTATCCGATCGTCGACCTTAACGGCTCCGGGCTTTGGGTCGGCGCCTTCATCCGCAGGATCGAGTCGTCGCTCATCGCCGCCATCGAGGCGGAGGGGATCGCCGCGGAGCGCCTGCCAGGATTCACGGGGGTCTGGTCGCGGGGAAAGAAGGCGGCCTCGATCGGGATCGCCGTCCGCGGCGGCGTCTCCTACCACGGTTTTGCGCTCAACGTGGACATGGATTTGGCACCTTTCGGGTGGATTCGTCCTTGCAAACTTGAAAGCACCGAGATGAGCACTCTTTCGCGGCTCGCGGGACGGGGGATCCCTGTCGCTCGCATGAAGGATCGGGTTATCCGGGCTTTTGAAGAATCGTTCACCCCTGCCGTTTCCGCGTGACCCGCCGCGACATCGTCATCTCCGCCTTCGTCGTCTTTTGGCTGGGGCTCTTCAACTACGAGACCTTCCGTCTCAACTATCTTTCGCCATTGTTCGGGCGGGAGCTCCCCAAATTCAAGCTTCTCTTCCCGCCCGCGGGCTGGACCATGTTCTATCGCGTGGACGAGTGGGACGGCCGCTGCGAGGTCTTCGGCCTCAAGGGAAGCCGGCGAGATCTGATCGACCCCCGCCGCATTTTCGCCGACCGCTACGCGGGCTACGACAATATCCGCCGCAACATCCTCGTCACGGCGCTCCAGGGGCCCTACGCCCGCGAGTTTTGCCGCTATCTCCACGGGAAATTTCCCGAGTACGAGGCCTTCGAGGTCGACGAGGTCGTGGTTCCCTCCGTGCTGGAGAAGCCCCAGCGCCACATCTACCGCCCAGCCTACAAGTGCCTATGATGGCGCGCGAGGGCTGTGCGGTCGGGGACGCGGTCGGCCAGAAGCCGCCGCTCGGGACTCGGCCTCCTGCATGCGTAGGTCGGCCTCCGTCACGCCCCGTCCGCGCCGGACCCGGAGGCTCGTCGGAGACGCAGCTATGAGCAAGCTGTGGCGGACGTGGTTTCTGGAGGAGCGGCCGTCGGTGTCTCTCGCCTTGTTTCGAATCGCTCTCGCGGCGACGGTGGGACTGCACGTTTTTCCAACGCTCTTTCAGATGCGCGACAACTATCTCCAGGGGGCGTTCCGGGAATTCAATCTCTCTTTTTTCCCCATTCCGATCCTGCGGTGGGTGGCGGGAAGCTCCGACGCCGCCGTTTGGGCGATGGCGGGCGTCTTTTCGGTCGGCTGGCTTTTTTTCCTGATCGGGCTCCTCACGCGCTGGAGCGGGCTTCTGATGGCCGTGGGCTGCTACTATTTTTACGCCCGCAATTCTCTCCACATCGGGACCTTGTCTTTCGACATCCTTCTCGTGACCCTCGTCCTGGCGCTCGTCACCGATTACCCCGGAGATTCCTTCTCGGTCGACGGCGCGCTCCGGATGGATCCGGAGCCCTGGCGGCGCAAGCGCCCTTTTTTCGTCCAGCGGCTCCTTCAACTCCAGATCGCCGAGACCTATTTCGAGGCGGGGCTCGGCAAGTGCACGGCGGGGGGCAATTGGTTGAGCGGCAATCCCTACTACTACCTCATGAACAACCCGCCGACAGGGGTCATGAAGCATTTCCCTTTGCGGGAGACCCTGGCCGGCATGCCGCATCTCTGCCATGCGCTGGGGATCGCCCTTCTGGCGTTTGAGATGACGATTCCTCTTTGGCTTTTCTGGCGCAGGACCCGCCCGGCGGCGATCGTCCTCGCGATCCTCTTCCAAACCATGCTTCTTTTCACGATGCACGTCCCGACGATTTTCTTCTTCCTCTTCCCGCCGCAAGCCCTTCTCTTCCTCGACCCGGAGATCGTCGTGGGCTTCATCGAGAGGCGGCGCGCGCGCAACGCGTCGCGGCCCCAAGACCGGCTGCTCTACGACGGGGGTTGCTCTTTCTGCCGCGGCTCGGTCCGGAGCCTGGGGGCGCTGGACCCCACGGGGCGCGTCGCGCTGGTCGATTTTCGGGAGCTGGACTTGAAGGGAATTAGCCCCCGTCTTACCCGCGACGCCTGCATGCGCCGCATCCAGTTCGTCGAAAGGGATGGGAGGCTCAGCGAAGGCTTTGACGCCTTTCGCAGACTGAGCCTCAAGCTTCCCCTTTTGCGGCCTTTGGCGCCTCTCCTTTATATCCCGGGGATGCGTCTCGTCGGCGTTCCCGCCTACGACTTCATCGCCCGCCACCGCTTCGAGATCGGCGCCTGGCGTCCGGACCATGACGGCTCAGCAGATGGTCGAGGTCCCTGAGGAAGGACTTTTTGTCCTCGACCGCATGGTAGGCCGCGGCTTTCGCGGGCGTTGAAAAAAGCGTCAGATAGCAGCCGGGGCAGAAGACGATCCCGTAACGGTCAAGAACTTTGAGGACTCGGGGATTCATCCCGATGATGGCCCCGAGCGTCTGGCGGCTCAGGGCGCCGTTTTTGCCGCTCTTGGACGCCATTCAAAAGGCCCTTTGGGAAAATTCATCGCGAGCTTGATCGCGACGTCGATGTCCTCGCGGCTTGCGATGCCGGTATCATGGGCGAGTTGGGCCTCGAGGACGACGGCGCCGATCGTCTTCTCCCAAGCTTCCTCGGGAGGGGGCCCCAGTTCGGAGAGGCGCGATAGCGCCTCGGGATTCTCGCCCATCCGCTTTCCGTCGGCGTAGAGGTAGAAGCCGCGTCCCGTTTTGCGGCCCCAATGGCCCTGGGCGACCAAGGCCTCCTGGAGGGGCTGCGGCTTGAGCCGCTCGGGGCGCCCCAGCGACTCATAGATCACCTTCGTGATCGCGAGATTGACGTCGAGCCCGATCAAGTCCATCAGCTCGAAGGGGCCCATCGGGACCTCTCCCAGCTCGCGCGCCATGCGGTCGAGCAGGGCGGGGGGGCATCTTTTGGAGACGAGCCGCTGGCAGGCGAGGTAATAGGGGCGCATGACGCGGTTGACGATGAACCCCGGCTTGTCCTTCGCCTGGATCGGGGTCTTTCCCAACGCAGCGACAAAATCCCGGGCGGCCTTGAAGACCTCGCCCGAGGTTCGGGGGGCGGGGATAACCTCCACGAGCTTGGTCGCGACCGGGGGGTTGAAGAAGTGGAGGCCCAGCACGCGCTCGGGGGATGCCGCGCCGGCGGCGATCTCAGCGACGGACAGAGATGATGTGTTCGTCGCGAGCATGGAGCTCGGAACGATTCGGCCGAGGCGCTCAAAGAGCGATTTCTTCGCCGGGAGATCCTCGGCGATGGCCTCGATGACGAGCTCCGCGCCCGAAAGCTCCTCCAAGGACTTGGCGTAGGAGATGGAATTGAGGGCCCGCTCGATTTCTCCGGAGGCAATTTTCCCCCTGGTGGCGGCGTCCTCAATCCCCTTTTTGATGCGTCCCGCGGCCTTGCAGGAGGCCTCGGGGCTCTCGTCGTAGAGGGAGACCTTGAACCCCTTCTGGAGGCAGAGTTGGGCGATCCCGGCGCCCATCACCCCCGCCCCGACGATGCCGACGCGGCGCAGGGGGAGGGTCGGATTGGCGGTCGAGGTCATGAGTTTAAAAAATACCAAATTCGCCGACGTTGGAAGCCCCGAAAGTCCCAAAAGTGCCTAGGTCCTAATTCTTTCGGAATTTCCCCGCTGAGCCCAGGCGCCCGGAGCGCTTGCCCCGTTCCTGGGGGTGGCCGCCTACAGGGGCTATCAGCATCTCAAGGTCCGGCTCAAGAAAGCGGCAGCCTGATCATCCCTTAGCTAAGGTCCCCCGAAACCCCTTCTCCCCGGAAAAAGGGGAGAGTGGTTTTCTTTTAAGTCACTCGAAGCCTGGAAGGCCGCCGCGCTCGAGGACTGCCCAAGGGATTGCCGTGATGTTTGGGGAAATTTCCAGCCTCCGTGCCCCTCCGTAGACGACGAAGCTGTGGCGAAGCCGGAGGTCGGCAACGCATTGGCGCAGCCCGGCCAGCCCCGGAGAAGACAGCGTGGCGCCGGCCTTGATCTCGAAGGCGACGCGCCTCGAGCCGTGGAGGAGGAGCAAATCCGCCTCCGCTCCCGCCTGGGTCCGCCAATAGTAGAACTCGGGGGCTGGGAGAGCGAGCTGGGCGCGGCGGATGAGCTCCTCGACCACATAGCCCTCCCACGATTGGCCCCGCCGGGGCCAGGAATCGATCTCCCGGGCCGAGCGCAGTCCGGCCAGGAAATGCAGCAAGCCGCTGTCGCGGAGGTAAAGCTTCGGGCTTTTGACCAGGCGCTTGCCGATGTTGGCGAAGAAGGGCCGGAGCCGCCGTATCATGAAGGAGCCTTCCAGGATGTCGAGGTGATGGTTGACGCTCTTTTGGTCGAGATCCAGCCCGCGCGCGAGATCGGAGACATTGAGGATGCCGCCATGGACGTGGCAGAGCATTTCCCAAAGCCGCCGCAGCCTCGTCGCTGGAATCCTGAAGCCCAAGGCCGGGATGTCCCGCTCGAGGAACCACCCGACGTAGTCGCGCAGCCACGCCGCGCGCGAGCTTGCGCCCAGGGAATAGAGCGGAGGGAGGCCTCCGTAGAACCAGCGGTCCCTCAGCCAACGGGGCCTGGCCTTAAGCTCGGAGACTCCAAAGGGGGTCAGCTCAAGGAGGCCCAGCCTCCCCGCCAGGCTCTCGCCAGCTTGGCGCATGAGAGCGGGGTGCGCGGAGCCCGTGAGGACGAAGGCTCCGGGGCGCCGGCGGCCGTCGATGACGCCGCGCAGGACGGGAAACAGGCCCGGCCAGCGCTGGGCTTCGTCGATGATGACCCGGCCGGGGTGCCGCTGGAAGAATCCCTCGGGATCGGAGGAGAGCGCGTCGAGATCGGTGGGGTTTTCGAGGTCGAGATAGTGCCAGCCCTTCAGCGCCGAGCGCACAAACGTCGTCTTTCCGCACTGTCGGGGCCCCGCGACCAGGACGGCCGGAAAGGCGCGCAGAAGGCCCGCGAGGGTTCGCGAGGCTTCTCTCGGGATCATCCTTGTATTTTAGGTGATATGCTCCAAAAATACAAGTTATTGACCAGGAGAGGGCGCCAAGCATCCCCTCTCCCAAGGGGGGGCCGGCCGTCAGCCCGGGATGAACGGCTCCTCGGGCATCTTTTGTTCCTCGGGGGTCCAAGCGGGGACCTTGAGCCCGAAGGCGGCGCACTTCGCGGCGATATCTTTCGCGAAGGCCCGGCGGACCTCGTCGTTGTCGCGCTTCTTGAGCCCCAGCTTGCGGTAGATCTTGTTCTTGGCAGAGTTGGCGCGGCCGAAGATGTTCATCGTGCGCGGGTACCACTTATCGAGAGCTTCTTGAAGAGGACCCCGGGTTTTCTCGTCGGAGGCGAGTTTTTTCACCCATTGGTCGCCGTGGGCCATGTGCATGGCCTCCTCCTTGAAGATGCCGTCCATGACGTCGCACCAAGGCTTGTAGGAGCAGTCGAGAGCGTCCTCCAATTGGTGGCCCGCGCCGCGGTCCATGCAAAAGTTGAACATGATGAAGTCATGCCAGGTCTCGATCGGGTAGTAGAAAATATTGACGCGCTTGTCGTCCGCGACCCTTTCCGTGCCGATGTCCTTGAGATTGACGCGCAGGTTGAAGTTGTGGCTCTTATAGTAGGCGTCGACGTCGATCCCCATCCCCTCGAGGAGCCGGTACATGACGCGCGCGTGGCGGACCTCGTCCTTGACGATCTGGGCCACCTGAAGGGTCTCGCGGATGTCGGGGGATTTCATGATCCAGGGCACGTAGCCGAAGGCGCCGGCCAGTTCGGAATCCGCCTGCATCATCATGAGATGCGTGAGATGTTCCCGGTACTCGGCCGTCATCTCCTCCAAGGTCTCGACCTTGCCGCCGGCGGCCAGCTTCCGGTTGAGCCGTTCTTCTTTTTCTTTCTCGGCCGTCGTCATGGGCTTATTCTCCTTTAAAAGCAGGCTTTCGCTTCTCGAGGAAGGCCGCGACGCCCTCCGCGTGGTCCTTGGTCTTCCCGAGCGTTTCTTGAAGCTCCGCCTCGTATTCAAGCTGGGCTTCCAAATCATTATCGAACGCCCGGTTCATCGCGCGCTTGGCCATCCCGACGGCGAGAGGAGCCTTCGCCGCCAACTGCCGCGCCATGTCCCAGGCGAGGGCCAGGGTCTCCTCCTCGGAGGCGGCGACGCGGTTGACGAGCCCAAATTCGAGCGCCCTGTCGGCCGTGATGGGGCGGCCCGTCCAAGCGTATTCAAGAGCGAGGGACAGGCCCATGCGGCGGGGGAGATCATAGGTCATCCCCGAGTCGGGGACGAGGCCGACCTGGCCGAAGGCGAGGATGAACCTCGAATGCGGCGCCGCGATCTTGATGTCGCAGGAGAGGATCAGGCTCGCCCCGGCTCCGGCCGCGAGGCCGTTGACGGCGCCGATCACCGGCTTTTCAAGACGCCGGATTTGAAGGATGAGCGGGTTGAAATGCCGGCGGAGCTCGTCTCCCAAGGAGACGCCCGTCCCCTTCTGTCGGGCTCTCAGATCCGCAAGGTCGGCTCCGGCGCAGAAGGCCCGGCCCTTGGCGGTGAGGATCACCGAGCGCACCCCGGGGTCCTTTGCGGCCTTCTTGAGCGACTCGGAAAGCCCGGAGAGCATGGCGCCGGTCAGGGAGTTGAGAACCTCGGGGCGATTCAGCGTCAGGAGAAGGACGCCCTCTTTCTGCTCCGCGAGGAGCTCGGGGGCCGCCGCCGTCTTGGCTCCCATGGGCGCGTTATTTTCCGCTGAAGACAGGCGCCCGCTTTTCGATGAACGCGCGCATGCCTTCTTTTTGATCCTGGGTTTCAAAGAGGGAATAAAAGAGCTGGCGCTCAAGGCGCAACGACTCGCTCAACGGCTTTTCGAAGGACGCGAGAATCGCGCGCTTGGCGGCTTGGACGGCGAGCGGCGGCTTGGCGGCGACCTCGGCGGCCAGGCGTCTCGCCTCCGCAAGCACGGCCTCGTCGGCGACGACGCGGTTGACGAGCCCCGCATCGAAGGCCCGCCGCGCGGCAAGGGGCCGGCCGGTCAGGACGCTCTCGGCGGCCAAGGCTTTGCCCAGGGCGCGCGCGAGGCGCTGGGTTCCGCCCGCGCCGGGAATGACGCCGATGTTGATCTCCGGCTGGCCCAGCCTCGCCGTCTCGCCGCAGACGATCATGTCGCAGGCGAGGGCGAGCTCCAAGCCCCCGCCGAAGGCGAAGCCAGAGACGGCCGCGATCAGGGGCTTGGGATATTGCCCGACGTAATCCCAGTGGGAGAGATGGGGGTCTTTCGAGAGAGCCTGGGCGCTCGCGCCGTCCATTTCCTTGATGTCGGCGCCGGCCGAGAAGCAGCTCGGCCCGCCCCAAAGGATCACCACTCGGACGGCGTCGTCCTTTTCAAGCCCCAAGAGGGCGCCGTGGAGGCGGTCCATGAGGGGATGGCTGAGGGCGTTTTTGGCTTCGGGACGGTTGAGCGTGAGGGTTGCGACGGCGCCGGAGCGCTCGACGAGGACGAGATCCATCAGTTGAGATCAACCCAGACGCTCTTGAGCTCGGTGTAGTGCTCGATCGCGTAGGGGCCCTTCTCGCGTCCCCAGCCGCTTTCCTTGAAGCCGCCCCAGGGCGCCGCCGCGTCGACGAAGTGATAGCAGTTGATCCAGACCGTGCCGGCTTTAATGGCGGCCGCCATGTGGTGGGCCTTCTTGATGTCCTTGGTCCAGACCCCGGCCACGAGGCCGTACCGGGTGAGATTCGCGCGGCGGACGACCTCGTCCAAGCTCTCGAAAGGCATGACGCAGACGACGGGGCCGAAAATCTCCTCTCGAGCGATTTTCATCTCGTCCTTGACGTCGGCGAAGACGGTGGGCTGCACGAAATACCCTTTGCCCGGCCCCGACTCGCCGCCGGAAAGGATCTTGGCGCCTTCCTTGCGACCGGAATCGATATAAGAGAGGACGCGTTTTTTCTGCTCCTCGGAGACGAGAGGACCCATCTGGGTCTTGGGGTCGAGTCCCGGGCCTTGGCGCACCGTCTTCGCCCGTTCCGAAAGCTTGGCCGCCATCTCGTCGAACTTCGAGCGCTCGACGAAGACGCGGGAGCCCGCGGAGCAGCACTGGCCCTGGTTATAAAAGATGCCCATGAACATGCCCTTGGCGGCGGCGTCCAGGTCCGCGTCCGCGAAAACGATGTTGGGGGACTTGCCGCCCAGCTCCAGGGAGAGACGCTTCAAGTTTCCGGCCGAGGCCTTGACGATCTCGCGGCCGACC
>JAJYFI010000194.1 GCA_021790955.1 bacterium
GAACCCGGTGGGGGAGATCGCGCCGGTGGTGCACGCCAGGCCGGACGTGATGCTGCTGGTGGACGCCGTCACGTCGCTCGCCGGCTCGCCGGTGGAGACGGACAAGTGGGGTCTGGACTTCGTCCTCACCGGCTCGCAGAAGGCGCTGGCGCTGCCGCCGGGGCTCGCCTTCGGTGTGGCGTCCCCGCGCCTCCTGGAGCGCGCGGACGTGCGCGGAATCTTCCACGTCCATTCAACCTACAGCGATGGCAACGCCCCGCTTGAAGAGATGATCGCGTACGCGCAGGAATTGGGATATGAATACATCGGGATCTCGGACCACAGTCAAGCGGCGGCCTACGCCCATGGGATGGAGCCGGCACGGGTCGAGGCCCAGCGCCGGGAAATTGACAGGCTCCGCAAGAAGTTCCGCATCCGGATTTTCTGGGGTTCGGAATGCGACATCCTCGCGGACGGCCGGCTCGACTACCCGGACAAGATCCTGAAAGCATTCGACTTCGTGATCGGGTCGATCCACTCCCATTTCCATTTGGACGAGAAGAGGCAGACGGAGCGCATCCTTCGAGCCATGGACTCCCCCTACTTCACGATCCTCGGTCACCCGACAGGGCGCCTCCTCCTGGGGCGCGAAGGTTACCCGGTCGACATGCCGGACATCCTGAAGGCCGCGGGGGAGCGCCGCGTCGTCGTGGAGTTGAACGCTCATCCCAAGCGCCTCGACCTCGACTGGCGCCTGGGCGCCTACGCCCGCAAGCACGGGGTGATGATCTCGATCGATCCCGACGCCCATGCGCTGGAAGGACTCAAGGACGTCGACTGGGGCGTCGGCATCGCCCGCAAAGGAGGATTTGAAAAAGGGGATTGCCTTAACTGCCTGTCTCCCGCGGCGATCGCCAAGGCTCTCGCGCGCCGGCGGTAACATTCCGTGACTTTGGAGGCCTTGAGGCCGCATCGTTGCGAATGTATAAACAGCGTGACGGACGGCGTTGCCATGAAAGCCCAAGCCCTCTCCTTGCCGGTGTTGGCTCTGGCGATGTGTCTGCTGCAGCGGCCTCCAGCGTCGGCGCAGCCCTCGCCGACCGCCGCCGACGCGGCTTCATCCGCCGCCGCTTCGCCGGAGATTTCCTGCCCTCAGAGACCTCCCGCTCTCCCCGGCGCCTCCGCCGCTCCGGGCCGCTATAGCGCCGTTTCCGGGCCGGTCTCCCAGTTTAATTTCGGCCCCGACATGGAGATTACCAGCTTCTTTTTGGGAGCGAATATCCTGGTGACGTTCCCTTCCCATGCCCAGCGCGCGCTGTCCTCCGCTCTCAAGCTGGGCGACACCGTCCAGGTGAGCGGCTATTCATCGCCGACCGCCGCCGGCTTGCAGCGCATCGATCTGCTCTGCTTGGTCGCGCGCGGCAAAAGGTTCCTGCTTCCCAAGCCCGACCAGGATGTTCCTTATAAGGCTTCGGGCGCGGTCTCCCAATGGAACTACAATCGCGATGGCGAGATCGACGGGTTCCTCTTCGGCAAGGGCATCCTCGCCAGGACCCCTCCCAACGCGGCCGCTTCCCTGCGCCAGGACGTCGCGGTCGGGGAAAACGTGACGGTGGTCGGCCTCGCGCGACAAACCCTTGAAGGCGAGGTCGTCATCAACGTCCAATCCATCAACGGCCATCCGATCAGCCAGCCGAAGGAGGGCGCCGCCGCGGCCTCCGTGACGGTCGTCCCCGCCTCGCCCGAGAAGCCCAAGGACGAGGGCGTTCAAGTGACCTTTCCCAAACCTGAAAACTCGGAGCCTCCCCAACCCCCTGAGGACGAGCGCCTTCCTCCCCTTCCGGGCAATTACTGAACGCTCCCGGATCCCGTTGCAGTCGCTGGCCGCCGCAAAACTTGACTAAAACACTCAGGTATCGTAAACTAACGCTGTAGGCCGATTCTTTTTCACCGCAAATAAGGAGTTTTATGCCAGCTTTGCTAGAAATCGAGAACCTGCAAGTCTCCGTGAAGGGCCGTCCCATCCTTAAGGGCGTCTCCCTCAAGATCCAAAAAGGCGAGATCCATGCCTTGATGGGGCCAAACGGCTCCGGCAAAAGCACCCTTTCCTACGCCATCATGGGCCATCCCCGCTATGAGCTCACGGAGGGCCGGATTCTCCTTGAGGGCAAGGAGATCACGACCCTGGCTCCCTTTGAGAGGGCGCGGCTCGGCGTTTTCCTGGGCTTTCAGTACCCGATGGCGCTCCCCGGAGTCAGCGTCGCGAACTTCATCCGCACCGCGATGAAGTCCGTCAAGGGCGCCGAGGCCGGCATCCGGGACTTCCGCAAAACCTTGCGCGAAAAAATGTCGCTCCTCAAGATGGACGAGAAGTTCGCGACGCGATACGTCAACGACGGTTTTTCTGGCGGCGAGAAAAAGCGGCTCGAGATCCTCCAGATGGCGTGCCTGGCCCCCAAGCTCGCGGTCTTAGACGAGACCGACTCGGGTTTGGACATCGACGCCCTGCGCGTCGTCGCCTCCGGCATCATGAAGACCGCCGGTCCGGAGAACGGAATCCTACTTGTCACCCACTATCAGCGCATCCTCGACTACGTGAAGCCCCATTTTGTCCACGTGTTCAAGGATGGCCGCATTGCGGAGTCCGGCGGTCCCGAGATGGCCCTCGAGCTTGAGAAAAAGGGCTACTCCTGGCTTGAGGAGAAGGCCCTGGCCTCGGAGGCGGCCTCATGAGCCAGCCGACACAAGCCGCGGCCGACATCAAGACCGGCTACCAATATGGCTTCCACGACGAGGAGAAGCTCGTTTTCAAAAGCCGAAAGGGCTTGGACGAGCGCGTCGTCGAGCAAATCTCGCACATGAAGGGAGAGCCTTCCTGGATGCGGGAGAGGCGCTTGGAAGCCTACCGGATTTTCAAGGCGAAGCCCATGCCCACGTGGGGCGACACCGCGTTCTTGCGCGCCATCGACTTCGACGACATCTACTACTATCTCAAGCCCACCGAGAAGACCGAGGGCCGCTGGGAGGACGTGCCCGAGTCGATCAAGAACACCTTCGAGAAGATCGGCATCCCCGAGGCCGAGCGCAAGTTCCTGGCGGGCGTCACGGCCCAGTACGACTCCGAGGCGGTCTATCACCGCATCAACGAGGAGCTGAAGAAGCAGGGCGTGATCTTCACCGACATGGACACGGGGCTCAAGGAATACCCGGACGTCGTCAAGCGCTATTTCGGGACCGTCATCCCCTCGGCGGACAACAAGTTCGCGGCCCTAAACACCGCGGTCTGGTCGGGCGGCTCCTTCGTCTACGTCCCGAAGGGCGCCCAGGTGACGATGCCGCTCCAGGCCTACTTCCGCATCAACGCCCAGAAGGCGGGGCAGTTTGAGCGCACGCTTATCATCGCGGAGGAGGGATCCAAGGTCCACTACATCGAGGGCTGCACGGCCCCGACCTACGCGGCGGACGCCCTCCACTCGGCCGTCGTCGAGCTCATCGCCATGCCGGGCTCGCATATCCGCTACACCACGATCCAGAATTGGTCGAACAACGTCTACAATCTCGTGACGAAGCGCGCGATCGC
>JAJYFI010000195.1 GCA_021790955.1 bacterium
GGCGACGGAAATCGACGAGCCCTCCTGCGCGGTCGTGAAGTTCGGCGTCCCGGCGGGGCTTGCTTCCTCGGAGAAGCTCTCCGAGGCGGCGCTGAGGGCCTGGCGCTCCGACCCGCGCGGCGCGAATCAAGGAAGCGCCGCCGTCAACCGCGAGCTCGACGAGGAGACGGCGAAGGTCCTGGCCGAGTCGTTTGTCACCATGATCGCCGCGCCCCAGTTCTCGCCCAAGGCCTTGGCGATCCTCAAGACGAAAAAGGACGTGCGCCTGGTGACCCTGCCCTCGACCTTGATCGCCGCGCACGAGATGGACCTCGCGAGCGTGGCGGGAGGGGTGCTTCTCCAGGACCGCGACAATCAGGTCTTCGGCCCCGCCACGCGCGCCGCCACCCGCCGCCAGCCGACGGAGCAGGAGATGAAGGCGCTCCGTCTCGCCTGGCACGCGGCCAAGTTCGCCAAGAGCCACGCCGCGGTCGTCTGCCGGGGCAGCGCCACGATCGGGATCGGCTCCGGGCAGACCTCTCGCCTGGACTCCATCCGTTTGGCTCTCGTCAAAAGCCAGGAACGCCACCCCATCATCACGGGGGAACTGCCGGTGGTTCTGGCGGCGGACGGAGCGCTATCCGCCGAGCACGTCATCGAGGCCGCCCGGGGCGGGGTCGCCGCGATCATGGAGCCCGGGGGCTCGGCCGAGGACAGAGACGCGATCGAGGCGGCCGATGAAAGGGGCCTCGCCCTCGTCTTCACGGGCCTGAGGCACTTCAGGCACTGACCGGGCCGTCATCCGGCCCGCCTTCCGGGGCGGCGACGGTCAGGGTTTGGAGGCTTGCGGCGTCAAGACGCGCTTGGAGAGGACGCGGGCGTCGGACGAGAGCTCGTAGACGATGGGCTCTCCCGTCGGGATCTCGACTTTCATGATTTGCTCGGGGGAGAGCCGGTCGAGCTCCATCACGATCGCGCGCAGGGAGTTCCCGTGCGCGCAGACAAGCGCCGTGCGCCCGTCCTTGATCGCCTCGGGCATGATCTGCGACTTGAAATAGGGGAGGGACCTCGCGGCCGTGTCCTTCAGGCTCTCGCCGCCAGGGGGGCGCACGTCGTAGGATCGGCGCCAGATGTGGACTTGCTCGTCGCCATAGCGCTTTGCCGTGTCCGCCTTGTTGAGTCCCTGGAGGTCGCCATAATGGCGTTCGTTGAGCGCTTGGTCTTTCTTGACCGGAACCGAGGGCTGGTTCAGCTCTTTAAGGATGATATCGAGGGTCTGCTGGGCGCGGATGAGGGCCGAGGTGAAGGCGCAGTCGATCTTGGTGCCGGCCAGCAACCGCCCCGCGTGCCTGGCTTCCTCTTCCCCGTTGGGGGAAAGCGGAATGTCGATCCAGCCCGTGAAGCGGTTTTCGAGATTCCACTGGGACTGGCCGTGGCGGATGAGGATGAGGCGGCCCATGTCAGTGGGGGTGAGCCAAGCCCAGAAGGTCCCTGACCGTCGCGCGAAACTCCTCGAGCTTGAGGGGTTTGGGCAGGAAGCGGGAGTGCTCCGGGTCCGCGATTTGGCTCAGGATGTCCTCGGGGGAGGCCTCGCCGCTGATGAAAAGAACCGGCGTGGGCTTGCCGGCCTGGTTGCGGCGCAACGACTCGAATAGATGGGCGCCGTTGGCTCCCGGCATGTGAAAGTCGAGGATCACGAGATCGGGCTTGACGCTTCGGGCCTTTTCCATCCCCTCCGCGGCCTCGAAAGCCGCCTCCACCTCGTGCCCGTCCTTGGACAGGATCTCCTTGAGCAGCGAAACGATCTCAAAATCGTCGTCGACAATGAGGATGCGCGCCACAGGGGCTATTATGGCATTTTCGCCGCCGGCCCCCCAAGAAGTCGGCATAAACGTTGCGAACTAAAAGACGATAGTCTCGGGGAGCGTCCACGATGCCGACATTCGTTTATGCGTCTCGATGCGAGGGTTGCGGTGCATGCATCGACATATGCCCGTCGGATATCATGCGCTTTCGCCCCGGGGATCCCGCGGATAAAAAAGCCTTCAATTGCGAACCGAATTATTGCTGGGAATGCTGCTCCTGCGTCAAGTCCTGTCGCCCGCAGGCGATCGGCGTCCGCGGCTACGCGGATTTCGCCCCCTTGGGGCACCGGCTCAGCGTGGTTCGAGACAAGGAGAGCAACACCATTGCGTGGACGATCCAGTATCGCGACGAGTCGAAACGGGAATTCAGCTTCCCGATCCGGACCACGCCGTGGGGTTCGATCAAGCCGCCGCAGGACTATGCGCCGCCGCGCGACGACGACCGGCGATCCCAACGCCTGTCCCACGAGGAAGATGCAGACAAAGTTCGTCGATAGCGATATCCTCATCGTGGGAGGCGGCATGGCCGGATGCGGCGCGGCCTACGAGGCCCGCTATTGGGGGAGGCGGATCAAGATCGTCGTCGTCGAGAAGGCGAATATCGAGCGGTCCGGCGCCGTCGCGATGGGGCTTTCGGCGATAAATTGCTTTCTGGGCGTCCGTGAAGGCGAGAACACGCCGGAGGATTTCGTGCGCTACGCAAGAAACGACCTGATGGGGCTTGTCCGGGAGGACCTCGAATTCGACATGGCGAGGCACGTCGACTCCTCCGTTCGCCTCCTCGAAAGCTGGGGGCTTCCCATCAAGCGCGATCCCGGGACCGGCGGCTACGAGCGGGAGGGGCGATGGCAGGTCCTTATCCATGGGGAATCCTATAAGCCCATCGTGGCGGAGGCGGCGGGCAAAGCCGCGAGCGAGATTTACAACCGGATCATGGCGACCCATCTATTGCTCGATTCCCGGGACCCGGGGCGGGTCGCGGGGGCGGTCGGTTTCGACGTCAGGGACGGGGCCTTTTACGTCTTCCGGGCGAAAGCGGTGATCGTCGCGGCGGGCGGCGCCTCGCGTATTTTCCGGCCGCGCTCGGTGGGGGAGGGGGCGGGACGCACCTGGTACGCTCCGTGGAGCTCCGGCTCCGCCTACGGGCTTCTCATCGACGCGGGGGCCGAGATGACCCAGATGGAGAACAGGCTCGTCGTCGCTCGCTTCAAGGACGGCTACGGGCCTGTCGGTGCCTGGTTCCTCACCTTGAAGGCGCGGGCGACGAACGCCTACGGCGAGGAGTACGAGCTCCAATACCGAGACGAGCAGCGGAAGCTTTACGGCCCCTACGCCGACGCGAAGCCCCTCCCCGCTTGCCTGCGCAACGACGCCATGCTGCGAGAAATCCGCGCCGGCCGCGCGCCCATCTTGATGCACACGGAGGAGGTGCTCGACAGCCCCGAGAAGGAAGCGATCGGCTACGAGGACTTCCTCGACATGACGGTGAGCCAGACCCTCGTCTGGGCCTCGCAGAATATCGATCCCTGCAAGAAACCCTCGGAGCTGCAGACCTCGGAGCCCTATGTCATGGGCTCCCATGCGGCCTGCGCGGGCGCCTGGGCGAGCGGGCCGAGGGACGTCGCTCCCTCCGAATATTTTTGGGGTCATAACCGCATGTCGACAATTCGCGGCCTATTCGGCGCCGGGGATGCGGTCGGCGCCTCGCCGCACAA
>JAJYFI010000196.1 GCA_021790955.1 bacterium
ATCTCGCCAAGCCCGTCACGGAGGCAAGGCTCCTGGCGCGCTGCCGGGCCCTTTTGCGGCGGAGCGGGAAACGATCCGCCGCCGGGGTCGTGCGGGTGGGAAGCTTAGAGCTCGACTACTCCCTTAAGACGGCGTTCCTCGGGCTCAAGTCCTATCCCCATCTCACTCCCAAAGAATTCGAGTTGCTCCACGAGCTCGCGCTCGCCTCCCCCCGTCCACGGGACCGTACGTGGCTTTACCGCAAGGTCTGGGCCGCGCCTCCCCCCTCGGAGGCGAGCCTGCACACGGTCGATGTTCACATCCAGAGGATCCGCCTCAAGCTCGGCTGGCCCTCGGATCGTTGGATCATCGGCATCCATGGCCGGGGTTATCTTCTGCAACCGCCCTGAGGGGGTCAGGTCTTCACTTTTCACATCGCGCGAAGCCTCGCAATCTCTCCTGAAGGCTCTGCAGCATCCGGCTCAGGGAAGCGTCCCACTCGGCGCGCCTAAGGAGGCGGGCGACTGCCATGCTGACGGCCGGGGAGCGGACGCCATGGCGAGCCGCGATATCCTTCACGGGCCACCCGGCGTTTTCACGCAACAACAACATTGCGGCCGCACGCCGGAACCCCCTCCAAGCCCGAGCGGAATCGGGCGCCCTGGAAGCATCGAAGGCGTCCTGGACGGCCGCATCGATTTCGCGAGGAGCGGCTCTCGGGAGCAGGACGCTCCTGTGGCTGAACTCTCTCTCGGCGGCCAACGGCCCTTGGGCGGCGCGTTTCATCGTATTGATGAATTGCTCGCTTCCTAAAAACGATTGCCCGACGGCGTGTAGCGTAGGGTCTCCGCCCTCCTTCGCGACAAAGCGACGATAGGCATCTCCGCGGATCGCCCCTGCCTCGAAGAGGGATAATGTCTGCTCCGTGTCCAGCCATGGTGGAGGGCGTTCAAGACCTAGCATGGCGCGGCAACTGCTCCAAGGATATTCCCATGGCTGATGAGCCAAGCCCGCGGCTACCGGATTACGCTCGATATATCGGATAAGTTCCGTGCGGTAGCTTTCTCGATCTACAAGAAGGGATTTAAACCGTCCCTGAAAGACGTGCCCGACCCGTTCGTGACGGTCGTTGAAATATCGAGCGTACGCGGTGTGGAGAAGCTTTATGCCACAAGAAAGCTCCGGCAGCGGGGTTTCAATCAGGAGGTGGTGGTGATTCGGCATCAAAGCGTAAGCATGCACCTTAAAGGCGTGTCTGGCGCAGCAGACGCCGACGACCTCCAGGAATTTCCTGTAGTCGGCAGCGGCGCGGAAGATATTGCCTCGCGCGTTGCCCCGCGCCATGACGTGATAAAGTGCGCCGGGCATTTGAAGGCGAAGGGGACGGGCCATAAGCGCTCCTTACTATGAATACGTTCGGGGATGCCGTTTGTTCCCTCCAGGTCGATGGGAGAGCCGGCAAGTCTGTTTTCCGCCAGCGGCCGGACGCGTGAATTGTGAAGACCTGACCCCCATTTTTTCCGCGAAATCCTCGCGAATTTAATTTCGCCCAAGCTTCGCCCTCCCTTCGCGCAAAACTTCTCGCGGCCTGAGATAATCCCCGTACGCGCGCGCGGGCGCGCCGACGCGGGCCCAAGCGCGTTGAAACCAAGACTCATGCGCGCGATGTCACGCGAAAGGAGAGAGCGAATGAAACGGACAAAGATGCTGGCGGCGGCGATTCTAGCGCTGTTATTCGGCGCCGACCCGGCCCGAGCCGGAGGGCTGCGCACGCCCTTCGGGGAGGTCACGATCAAGAACCTCAAGATCGGGCAGACCTACTCCCTCAAGGACCTCATCAACTTCCCGCTGCGGGTCATCAACACCGGCTCGGAAAGCGTGCAGCTTGACATCCAGACCCGGAGGGTGCCCGCGACGAGCCTCAAGCGAGGTTTCGAGCCCGTCCCCGACCTTTCCTGGGTCAAGGTCGAGCAAAGCACGTTCACGATCTCTCCCCAACAGGAAGCCATCACCGACGTCGTCGTCTCGATCCCCGACGATCCCAAGCTTCTGGGACGGCGCTTCCAGGCCGACATCTGGACGCGGCAGATCAGCCGCAGCGCGATGCTCCTCACCGCGATCGACAGCCGGCTCTTGATCGAGGTCTCGAGCGTCCCGCCCACGCCGGACGAGCTCAAGAAAAAATTCGTCCACCACCGCGTCGCCAACCTCGACTTCACGCTTTTCCCGACGAACGCCGAGGCCGACGACGTCCCCTTGGGGGTCGACTACAACCTTGAGAAGGAGCGCAAGATCGCGATCAAGATCGTCAATCCCAACGACGAGACCCTGCACTTCCGCATCAAATCCGTGCCGAACTGGGAAGCGCTTCTCCACGTTCCCCACGGCTTCGAGGAAGCCTACGACGCCCGCTGGCTGCGTCCCAAGGACGAGCTCATGGCCGTTCCCGGCAACAGCATCCGCCGCATGGGGCTCATCGTGCGCGTGCCGGACGAGGCCCGCTACTACGGCAAGGCCTTTTTCTTCCCGGTGGCCGTCGAGGTCCTCGAGCAGGAGATCCCCGCCAAAATCTACTACACGCTCGAAGTTCGTCTCAAGAACCCCGCCCCGGCGCCGAAAGCCTCGCCCAAACCGTAGGAGCGCATGATCCGGAATAGGGAGAAACGTTGAAGGAGCTTCCAGTTGCGTAGGCGACTTATCGCCCTCGCGGCGTGGGCGGCGGCGCTTGCCGCCGCCTGCCCCCGGCCCGCGAGGGCGGTCAGCTCCGCCACCATCAACGTCGAGGTCATCGTCTCGGCCAACCTCTCGGTCGAGATCGACAACCTCCCCACGAGCTCCGCGCCCGTCAACTGGAGCGCGGCCAACCCCAACCAAGCCTTCGCCTCCGTTTCTTCCGCCACCCTCCGCAACAATTCCGGAGCGGTCACGGAAATCTGGAGCCTCTCCACCGACACCAACACCGAGAATGTCTCGACCGCGGGCGGGAGCTCCTGGACGATCGTCGGCTCGACGATCGCCGTCGGGCCCGATCAGGCCGCCCTCCAGGCGGTGATCGGCTCCTCCAACACCGCGGCTTCCGGCTGCCCCTCGGCCGCCGCCCCCGACTGGAACGCCTCCTACGCGCCGCCGCTGACGCCCGATCTCCAGCAGTACACGTCGTCTTCCTTCGCCGACCCGAGCCTTAACGCGAACGGCGCCCCCGGCCCCGACAACGCCCTGAACCAGATTTACGCCGGAAGCGAGAGGGCGCTGTGCTGGCGGGCGATCATGCCGAGCTCGACAAGCACGACCGACACCCAGGTGCTCCCCGTCGTCGTCACCGCCGCGCTGCCGCCGTAAAAAACAAAAGCAAAGGAGAACGAAAGAACATGACCATGAAGCGATGGATGATCGGAGCCGCGGCTTTGGCCGCGCTCCTGTGGGGCCTCGGGCTGAAGCTCGCCCTCGCCGCCGCGACGAACCCGGCGAAGCTGGACATCGAGGTGACCGTGACGTCGAACCTCTCCGTCAAGATCGACGGGGTGGCCGAGTCGACCGTCACCGTCGCCTGGGAC
>JAJYFI010000197.1 GCA_021790955.1 bacterium
CGAAGACCCTGGCCGACGCGGGCATCAAGGTCAAGATTCTTTCGGGGATCAGCGGCAACGGCGTCATGCATAACAAGTTCGGTATTTTCGACGGGCAGATGCTGGAAACCGGGTCGTACAACTACACGAACGGCGCGGCGTTCAGCAACTTCGAGAACGCGGTCTACGAAACGACCCCGTCGACCCTCGCGGCGTTCCAGGCCGAATTCAACTCCCTTTATGCCCGGGGGACGTCCGCCTCCGAGGGGGACCTCACTCCGACGCCCGGCGGGCCTTCCCAGTCGCCGCTGCGCGGCGGCGCGAGCCGGCCGCGTCATTAAAAAGGTCTAGGAACGCGTCCGCGCGCAGGCGAGGCGGGGCGAGGCGGATCAAGCTCGCTGCCGGATCGAAAGTCCTTAGCCGCTCGATGCAGGCGCGTTGCAGCGCGGCCAGGGCTTCGCGCTCCTTCAAGACGGCGCCTCTGATGAGGATGGACGTCCCAGGCCGACAGTATTCGTCGACGGTCGAGACGAGCCGCCGTCGGCTGTCACGCGGCCGTCCCAGGCTCCAATAAGCGAAGGCCTGCAAAATTCCAGCGTTGACCCGTATTCCGGGAACCGCCCCGCCCTCCAGCGCCTCCGGCGGCGGTTTCCAATGAAGAAGGCGCCGGGGCTTGCCCAAGAGCAGTTGGGAAAAGCCAAGCTCGAGGTCGACGCTCGGAAAGTAGCGCAGCCTTAACGCGCGAGCGTAGCAACGGGCGGCTCCGGACGCGTCCTGGGCCTTGAGCGCCAGGAGCCCTTTCTCGACCCAAAGCCAGGCGTCGTCCGGCGATTCATGAATCTGGCGCTTGAGCGCGCGGGCCTCCGCGACATCGGAGGAGGGAGCCTGGGCGTAGGCGAGGACTTTCTCCAAGCAGAAGGCGGCGAAGAGCGCGGCCATGACGCCCCCAACGGCGGCCATCGCAAGAGCCAACCGGCGCAGAGGAGAGACTCTCAAGAGGCGCCGTGCCCCGCGCGGCTCGATCGTCAGAAGAGACGAGCCGGCGAGCGCCAGCAAGGGCCAAAGGGGATAGAAATAGGGCTCCATGACCGTCATGGCGCAGTAGACCGCCACGAAATAGCAGATCACGAGGGCGAGGAGGCGGTACTCGGCGATCGCGCGATGCCGCCAAAGTCCCAGAGCGGCCGCGAACGCGAGCAGGGGATGCCGGCCGGCGACGAACCCAAGCCGCTCAAGATAGCCGACGAGGTAGCGCCAGGGGTGGCTCAGGACTTGGCCGACAGCCCAAAGCAGAACGGGGCCCTTCCCCTGCGCGGGGATCAGCGCGGAGGCATCGCCCTCGACCGTGCCGACCATGCCGAGCGCGCCCGTGATGATGTTGGAATCGGACTGCCAGGGGCCCGACCAAAGCCAGCGTTCGCGCAGGACGGCGCTCACGAGGCTCCAGAGCAGGAGGGGAAGGTAGGCGACGAGCAGGAGCACGAGGGCGTCGCGAGGCCAAGCGGCGCGCTTCGGAGCCGGCTTGAGGCGCCAGTCCATCGCGACAAGAAGGGGCGGGAGGAAGACAAAGACGGGGCGGTAGGCGAGGGAGATCCCGATGACGGCGGCCGTTATCAACGCCCTGGACTTGGTTGGGTTTTGGGAGCGCCATAGAACGACAAAGGTCGTCAGGAAAACGAGCGGCGTGAAGGAAAAGCGATCCCATTCGTCCCAACGAAGGGTGGCGAAGGCGCCGGACGCGGCGAATGCCGTCGCGGATAGGGCAAGCATGGACGCTCCCGAAAATTCCAGCAGGCCTGCCAGGGCCGCGAGCAAAAGAAGCGAACAGGCGTAGACGGCGTCGAACCAAAACGCCGCGGGGAGATTCGAATGGCAGAAGGCGAGGGCCGTCGCGATGCTCGCTTCCGGCATATGGCTGAAGACGGGATAATAGTCCCGGACTCCCTTGTAAAGATCGCATAGGAACGGGAAGCGGTGGCGGAGGGCCTCGCCATCAAGGCCGTAGACGTAAAAGGCGTTGAGCCACCACAAGCGCCGCGGGGGCTGATGAGACAGGACGGCGAAAAAGCATGCCTCGATGAAGACGAACAGGCCGATCCAGGGGTAGAGCCGATGGGCGCCGGCGAAGAGTTCGCGGGTCCGGCTTAAGATGACGCGCCGCCAAGACGCGGGAGCGGATGCCATTCGACGCCTGTGGAGATGCCGGGAGCATCTTAACAATAAAAATTCGCTAAAATCGCCGGGATGACGCGCCGGACTTTTGAGGTGATCGCCGCGCTCGTCCTATCGGCCGCGGGTGTGGCCGTCGCGACCGCGGCGATCGGCGGCCATCACGGGCATCACCGCGGCTTCTCCGACGCCAAGCGTTGGTCCGCCGCTTTCGACGCGCCCGACCGTGACGCCTGGCAGAAGCCCGGCGAGGTGATCGCCGCGCTCAGGGTCGGACCCGGCATGGCTGTCGCCGACGTGGGCGCGGGGACGGGTTATTTCGCGGTGAGACTTGCGTCGGCCGTGGCGCCGGGCGGCGTCGTTTTCGCGACGGATGTCGAGCCCGACATGGTGCGCTGGTTGCGCGACCGCGCGGACCGGGCGGGGCTCTCGAACATCGTGCCGCTCCTTGGCTCCGCGAAGGAGCCGCGCCTTCCGCCGCGCTCGTGCGATCTCGTGCTGATCGTGGACACCTGGCACCACGTCGAGGGCCGCGTCGGCTACGCGCGCAAGCTCAAGGCGGCGCTCAAGCCCGGCGGCCGCGTCGCGATCGTCGATTTTAAGCCAGGCTCGACCCCGGTCGGGCCGCCTCCGACCACCACGATCACTGGCGCCACGGCTGTATCAGGGGTATCGGCGTCGGAACGCTCCAAGGCGGCGAGAACCTGGTTGCGCACCCAGCGAGCGTCGTCGAGGGTATAGAGGAAGAGCGCTTGGTCCGCCACCCCGGGCACGCCGAAAGTGGCCGCCGTAGCACCGCTCGCCACGATGAGATGGTCGTAGGAGAGCCTCCGGTCGTCCTCGAGGAGGACCGAGCGCGCCGGTAGATCGAACCCGGTGACCCGGCCGTGGACGAACCGTACATTGCCGGCCCGTCGTAAGACGGTCCGGATCGGGTAGGCGACGTCAGCCGGGTCGAGGCCGGCGGTCGCCACCTGGTACAGGAGCGGCTGGAAGGTGTGGAAGTTGTGCTGGTCCACCACCTCCACGTCGACTGGCTCACCGCCCAGTCGCCGAGCGGCCGCTAGGCCGGCGAAGCCCCCACCCACGATCACCACTCGGTCCACGGAATACCTCTCATATTTTTCGTTCTTAATAGAAGAATAGTGGTTGTATTTCTAGTTCTGAACGGTATAATGATTGAGAAAAAGGTCGACGAGAGGAGAGGTCGATGGCACAGTCCAGACAGGGAGCGTCAGTCGTCGACGGGCCTTGCTCCTCTTCGATCGACGCGTTCGGGACAGCGTCGAAGTCCATATTGTCGCCTTCACCGAGCGCCTCGCCCGGGCCACGGCCGAGACGGTCGACGAC
>JAJYFI010000198.1 GCA_021790955.1 bacterium
GTAGTGGAGGACTCCCATATTGGCCCCGCGGCGCACGCCTCCCTGCTTGACGACCTCCGTCATCTTGTCGAAGAGCTGCATGAAGGAGACCGCGCCCGAGGCCACCCCGTGGGTCTTCTTCACGGCGTCGCCCTTGGGGCGCAGGCGGCTGAAGGAGAATCCCGTGCCGCCTCCGGATTTCTGGATGATGGACTGCGCCTCCATCGCGCGGGAAACGCCCTCGATCGAATCGGGGACGGGCAGGACATAGCAGGCGGAGAGCTGCTGGAGCTCTCGGCCGGCGTTCACCAAGGTGGGTGAATTGGGAAGAAAATCCCAGGAGACCATGATCTCATGGAAGCGCAAGGCCCACCCCTCGACGAGCCGCCGCGCCTCGGGATGGCGCTCGCAGGCCTTCTCGAGATTTCTGATGAGCGCCTTGAAATTGGCCTCCCGGCGCTCGAGATCGTTCAGGCCGTCCTGAAAGAGGAGGAGTTTCGCCGCCGGGGCTCCTTCGGCGGAGGAGCCTTGCGCCGTTTGGAGGGAAACTCCCTCGAAGAGGCCCCAGCGCTCCGAGCCGGCGGCAAAGAAGAGCTCCGCTAGGGCGATGTTGTGGGCGACTCCCCTCAGCCATGTTTCGACGTCAGGGGCGTCCTGGAGGTATCTGTCCTTGATGACCTTTGCCTGGTTTTCGGTCAAGGCGGCCCGGTCGCGTGACGCCGACTCTTTCGCCATCCTTTGGCCTCCGTGGACTTTATGGAGCTAACTCGGAGTATAACAGCAGCCCCGAAAATTGTCAAAAATAAAATGGAACGCAACGGAAGGGCCCCTCCGGGGCAGCGTTGTGAGCCGCTACTTCCGGAACTTGAAGACGACGACGGCGCCGCGTTGAGGGCCGTTCGAGATCCCGAGATCCCCTCCCATTTTTTGCAGCAATCTTCGGGAAAGGCACAGCCCCAGGCCGATGTGGCCGGCCTTTGTCGACTCAAAGGCGGCGTAGGGCCTTTCCAAGACCTCCTTGGGAAATCCGGGCCCCGTGTCGTAGATGGCGAGATGCACCCCGTTGCCGTCCTCCGCCAAGTCGCTCTTGATGGTGACGCAGCCGCCGGGGGCGATGGCCTCGTAGGCGTTCTTAAGGACTTGGTGCGCCGCGAGTTTGAGCAGCTTGGGGTCGAGCGTCGCCGCGAACTCCGTCCCGGAGGCGCGAACGAGGCTTCCCCTTTTGCGGCGCATCGTCTTCGCCCAGCTCGACAGGACGCTATCGAGAGCGGCCCCCACGAACTGGCCCCTCAGTTCCGCCGACGGGGGATTCACGTAGAGTCTCAGAAGCCGGACGGTTTCCAATGTCTCGCTCGCGGCGAGAAACGCCTGAATCGCATGGCGGCGCCGCTGCAGATCGAGGGACGGAACGATGATCCTCAGGCGCTTCTGCGTCTCGATGAGAGGGGCCTCAAATGCGTCAAGCATCCGGCCCCAAGGCATCCCTAAAACGGCCTGGGGCTCCGTCAGGCGCTTGAGAGGCTCCGGCTCCGTTGGCGCCTCGCTCCCCTCCTTCCCGCCCCCTTCGGGGGTCTGGGCGGAGGGCGCCTGGGGCGGGGGCGGCGGCGAAGCCCTGATCCGCTTGGCCAAAGCCTCTTCCTCCGCCTTCGAGGCCGCGATTTCGGCGCTCATCCGGGCAAGGCTTTCCTCGTAATCCTCGATTTCCGCCATCGCGTCGTCGATATCGTGCCCGACGCTGCGGCCCAAGTCCCGCCAGAGAGAAGAAGAATTCTTCCGCGCCGCCGCGGTGAGCGACTCCAACTCCGCCAGGATATCGTCCGTCGGAGGCGCCGGAGGTTGAGGTTCCACCTAGTGTCCTAGGCCGCTTCCTCGGCCCGGAGCATGATCTGGCCGCGGGCCGCCATCGCATGCGCCTGGGCGACGATCTTGGAGCGGGCTTCCGCCACCTTCTGACGCGTCTGCGGCATCTCCATCGCCTCCCGCACGACGGAGCGGGACCCCGCGAGCAGCTGGTTGAGGACCGCCGAGACGACCTCCTCGTGGGCCCCCCGCAGGGCGATTCCCCACTCTTCGTAATGGACGGCCATGATGAGCCGACGCAGGTCGGGAGAAGAGAGCTTGATGATGTCCTCGAAGGGGAACAAGGCTTTTTCGACTTCGGCCGCGCGCTCCGGCTGCGCCGCCGAGAGGTCCCCGATCACGGTTTCCCGCTGCTCCTGGGGCAGATGGCTCAGGATGCGCCCTAGTTTCTCGCTCCCCTGGAGGGAATACTCGACGGCGGTCTTCATCCTGCTCTCAAGCATCGCGAGCCTTTCCGGATCCGCCATCTGGAGCGCCGCGAGCGCGTGCGAGACGCCGGTCTGCGTCGCGGACGGCAGGGCCGCGAAAATCGCGCCGGCCAGGTCGGGGTTCGTGTTGACGAGATAGGCCGAGAGAAGGGCGATATCCTCGGGGGTCTCCGTCGCGAGGATGCGCGCGAGCTCCTCGGGCTTGCGCGCCGAGAGAAAGTCGAAGCGGTGGCCCAAACCCGGCCGGCCCCCCTCGGACTCCTCGCCGAGGAGATCCGGCATCTCCCCGGGCAGAAGATCCCCCCCGCCAAGGCCCGTGAGCTGGGCCGGGATCGGCGAGCTTCCCTTGGCCCCTCCCGCCGTGATGGTCGCCATGATGCGCCCCGTCACCTCGCCCGCGAAGGCTCGGATCATCCTCATTCCCGCCCAATAGGCGAAGAAACCCATGAAAATCGCGAGAATCGCCGCGCCGCCGAAGAGCGCCAGCATGCGGATGCCCGTCGCGTCCTGGAGCGCGGCCTTCCAGGGGGAGAGGAGCTGGGCCCGCACGATATTGAGCTCGTCGCCGCGCGAGAAATTCAGGTGCAATAGGTTGCCCATGAGCTTTTGGATCGCCGCGACCTGCTTTTCCCCGACCGAGGAATCCAGGACGACCGAGACCATGATGCGCTTGATCGTGTAGCCGCTGATGACGAGGTTCTGCTCGTTCTTGTTGTAGTAATCCAGCTTCTGCTGCTGAACCAGCACGTCCGGAGCGTAGCCCGGGAGCTCCGAGGGCTGATTTTCCTTCGTGGAAACGGGCGTCATCCTTTCGCTGGCGGTATTCGATTGCGTCTGCTCGCCGTCCACGCTCACGATAACCTTGGCGCGTCCCTGGCCCAGCAGGGCCGTGAGGAAGTCCTCCGCCTCAAGCCGGATCTTGGCCGCGATTTCCGTTTCGTTCGCCGCGGACGCCGGGGACACCATGCCGCATAGTGTCCCCGCGATCGCGCCGAGCGCCGCGCCCAGGAACGCCGTTCGCCTCATGTGTTCGCGCAAGGATTCTACCGTGGGGAGTGTGGCGAAAATATTACCATGTCGCGGTTTTTTCTCCGGAACCGGCACCGTGTTTATACCTCCTTTATGCGCCGCGCGCCAGGGGTCTTCCTCCGGGGGACGGGGCCGCGGGCCCGTCGCTCCGTTTGGCGACGGAGGCCGGAAGTTCGAAATA
>JAJYFI010000199.1 GCA_021790955.1 bacterium
AGCGTTCCTTGCCGCCTTGGCGTCGAGAGGGCGCGATGCCAATTGGACAGCGGCGCGTCGATGTCGCTGATCCGGGACGACGAGGGATCGCAGTCCTATCCCTCCGTGGGGCGCGCCCAGTTCTCGGGAGCCTCGGGGCAGGCGACGACGGCCGCCGTCATCAGGGTGCCCGACCTGAGGGCGGGCGGAATCGACTTGGGGGCGCAGACCATGGTCCGCGTCGGGATGGGCTTCGGCGCCCGCCAGAATGAGCCCGCGCTGATCGGCATCACGGCCTTCGGGCGCATGAGGAGGCTCAGCTTCGAGTTCTCGGCGAAGCGCCTGCGCGCCGGCGCGGCGCCCTGGGGCGGCCCCGCCTACAAGCTCTACCGCTCAAGCCAGGGGCATTTGATCCTGCCCGTCGCGATCAACGGCGAGCGGGGGCTGGCCTTGTGGGACACCGGGGCGAGCCTGACCGTCGTCGATCCGCAGTTCATCCGCGAGCATCCGGAGGGATTCGAGCTGCTGGGCCGCACGACGATCCGCGACATCGCCAACCAGCCGATGCGGGCCGGGATCTTCCGCGCGCGCTCCCTCAAGGTGGGGCTTTACGACTTCGAGGACGTGGTCGTCGCGGGCGTCGACTCGAACGCCTTCTTTCCGGAGATCCGCGCGAAGCGTCTTGCCCCGGCGATCCTGGGATACAACCTCATCACGCGGGCCGACTGGACGATGGACCTGAAAAATGGCCGCTGGGCGGCCTCAAAGCCCATCGCCCAGGACTACCTGGCTTCGACGGTCCGCCTGCGCGCGAGGGCGGGGCTCGCCTCGGTCGGCGCCCTGGGCGGGCTGAGCCTTCCCGGGAATATCCGGCTGCGGCTGCCCCGCGGCCGGATCACGCTCGCGGCGGATCCATGACGGCGGCAGGAGGGCCTGCCCCGCTACACTTTAATGAAAATCTTCTTGCGGTAGAAGACGTCCATCGCGAGCCAACAAAGGAGCAGATAGCAGAGGGCGTAGGCGAGCGCGGCCTGAGGGGGCGGGAGGCCGCCGAAGAGCCGCGCGCAGATCCAGAGCTTGACGTTCCCCCGGCTCCCGTCCGGCATCGTCGCCGGGAGGAACTCCTGGAGGCCGTAGAACATCTCGGAGAGGAAGTAGGACGCCAGGGGGTTTCTCCCGAAGACCAAAAGCGGCGTCGCAAGGCGGACGCGGTGGAGGACCTCGTAGAGCGCGTGGAAGGCCCCGAAGGCCGCAAGCGAAATCCCGCCGGTGTAGAGAACATAGGAGCTGGTCCAGAGATTCTTGTTGAGCGGGAACCAAAGGCCCCAAAGGGCCCCGGCAAGCGTCAGCGCCGCCCCCTCCGCCATGAAGCGCGAGGCCTTGACCTCGGCCTGGCCCCGGGCGGCGAGCCGTTCCCCCGTCATGACGCCCAGGAGCGTCGTCGCCACGGACGAAAGGGTGCTGAGCAGCCCTTCGGGATCGTAGAGCGGGTGCAGCAGGTGCCGCCCGAGAAGGGCTCGGTCGAGATAGGAAGCCCAGTTATACTGGGGCGAAAAATCGCCCAAGCCGTGATGCGGCAGCGGCAGCCATGCCATGACCGCCCAATAAAGGAGGAGGAGGGCGGCGAAGGCCCATTTCTGGCCGCGCGCCGGCGTCTTGAGGAAGACGCAGGTGGCGCCCAGGTAGCAGAGGGCGATCCTCTGGAAGACGCCCATCGGCCGGAAAACGCCGCCGGCGCCCCACATGATGAGCGAGGAGATCAGGCCCACGCCGAAGATGATCGCGGAGCGCAGGAAAACATGGCGCAGGATGCTCGCGCGCGCTTCGCCCGCGTGGAGCCGCTTGCGAAAGGAGATGACGAGAGAAACCCCCATGATGAAAAGAAAGCCGGGAAAGACCCAGTCGGCGATCGTGCAGCCGTTCCAGGGCGCGTGCGCGATCCAGGGGTAGGGCTGGTCGTTGCCCGGAGAGTTGACGAGGATCATCCCCGCGACCGCCAGGCCCCGGAAGGCGTCGACGGAGGGGATGCGGTGGGAGTCGTCGGAGGCGGCGGGGGCCATGAGGGGCTCGGCGGGCGTTTATTCCGTCGCGGCGACGTAGGCTGCGAACGCGGTGAGCGCCGCGCTCATCACGGCCAGGATGACGAGCGAGGAGGCCAGATCGGGAAGGCCGGCGATCCCCTGGGCCGGCGCCAGCGCCTCCTGGATCGCCCCCACGCCGTAGCTGATGGGATTGATCCGCATGACGAGGCGCAGCCAGGCGGGGGCGCTTCGGAGCGGGAAGATCGCCCCCGAGAGCATCCACAGGGGAAGCAGAAAGAGGTTCATCACGGCGTGAAAGCCCTGGGTCGACTGCGATTTCCAGGCGATGGCGAAGCCGAGCGCGGTGAGGCCCAAAGAAGAGAGAAGGAGCGCCAGGGCGGCTTCAAACCAGCCGGCCGGCGTCGGCGAGAATCCGGCCTTGGCGGCGAACGCGAGAAAGGCGAGCCCCTGCAAAAAGCCTACGGCCGTCGCCCCCCCCACCTTGCCCAGGACGACCGAAAGCCGGGAGGCCGGGCAGACGAGCACGGCCTGAAGAAAGCCCTCCCGCCGGTCCTCGATCACCGAGATCGTCGCGAAGACCGAGGTGAAGAGAACGATGAGAAGCAAAGTCCCGGCGAAGAAGTATTCAAGGAAGTCGACGGGTTTGGCGGCGCCGGGAAGACGGAAGGAGGTTCCGAGGCCTGTGCCGAGCAAAAACCAGAAGATGATGGGCGGCAGGATCGCGCCCATGACGCGCCCCCGATCGCGGTAGAAGCGCAGCAGCTCCCGTTCAAAAAGCGTCGCGGCGGCAAGAATCATCGCGCCCCTCCTTCCTCGCGGACGGCGTCGAAGCGCCGGCCTGTCTTGTCGATGAAGACGTCCTCCAGCGACGGCTTGGAAAAGTGGACCCCGGAGGCGAGATCCGGGAAGGCCTCGATGATCGGCGCCATGAGGCGGCGGGCCTCGGGGCTCTCGACGCGCAACAGCCCTTCCACGAGCCGCGCCGACACGCCCAGCTTTTGCATCATCGCTGTTTGGAGGGCCCGAGGGTCGGATGATTCGATGGAAAGGACGTCTCCGGAAATCGTCGCTTTGAGCTCGCCGGGTTTGCCGATGGCGATGAGCTTGCCCTCGTCGAGGATGGCGAGGCGGTCGAGGGCATCGGCCTCGTCCATGAGATGGGTCGTGGCCAGGATGGTGAGCTCTCGCTCGGCGCGCAGCTCCTTGAGATGCCGCCAGAATTCCCTGCGCGCGACGGGGTCGAGCCCCGTCGTGGGCTCGTCGAGGATGAGGACCCGCGGATGATGCAAAAGCGCCTTGGCCAGCTCGACGCGGCGGCGCATGCCGCCGGAGAGAGTCTCGGTTGGGGAGCCGGCGGCATGGGCGAGGCCGAAACGCTCCAGAGCCGCCCCCACGGCCGCCGACAGGGCCGCCCCGGAGAGTCCGTAGAGCCTGCCCTGGAAGCGGATATTTTCCG
>JAJYFI010000200.1 GCA_021790955.1 bacterium
TAAGATTCGCAGCGTCTCAAGCCCCGCGGCGCAGGCGACCGGGTTGCCGGAGAGCGTTCCCGCCTGGTACACGGGGCCCAAGGGAGCGATCTTTTCCATGAGCTCCCGGCGGCCGCCGTAGGCCGCTAGCGGAAAGCCTCCGCCGGCGATTTTCCCCAAGGTCGAAAGATCGGGGCTGACGCCGAAGCTCTCCTGGGCCCCTCCGAGGCCGACCCTAAAACCCGTGATGACCTCGTCAAAGATGAGAAGGGCGCCGTATTTCGAGCAGAGCGAGCGCAACGACCGCAAAAATCCCGGCCGAGGCGGCACAAGCCCCATGTTGCCCGCGACCGGCTCCACCAAAACGGCCGCGATCTTCCTGCTGTGCCGCGCGAAGGCGCGCGCCGCCGCCCCGGAATCGTTGTAGGGGACGGCGAGCGTTTTCGCGGCCCAGGCGGCCGGGACGCCGGCCGAGCCGGGGATGCCGAAGCTCGCAAGCCCGGAGCCGCTCGTCCGGATCAGGAGGCCGTCCGAGTGCCCGTGATACTCCCCCTGGAAGGTCAGGACGAGGTCGCGCCCGGTATAGCCCCGGGCGAGCCGCACGGCGCTCATGACGGCCTCCGTGCCTGAGCTGACAAGCCGCACGCGCTCCAAAGAGGGCATCGCCCGGCGCATCTCCTGCGCGAGGAGAATCTCGGCCTCGGCGGGAGCCCCGAAACTGGCGCCGGACTTGAGCGCCCGCGCGGCCGCGCGGAGGACGCCGGGATGGGCGTGCCCGAGGATCAGCGGCCCCCAGGAGAGGCAGTAATCGATATAGCGGCGCCCGTCCGCGTCCACGAGACAAGCGCCCGAGCCCGAGCGGATGAACCGCGGAGTCCCGCCGACGGCCTTAAAGGCGCGCACCGGCGAGTTGACCCCGCCGGCCAAGACCCCCAGCGCCCGCTTAAAAAGCCTTTCGGAACGGGAGGGGTCAGGTCTCAACATTCAACAAAGAGCTTGTCGGGCAGGGTCATGTGTTGAATGTTGAGACCTGACCCCCTATGACTCGAGCCAGCGCGCGGCCTCGAGGGCGTGGTAAGTCAGGATGAAGCGCGCGCCGGCGCGTTTCACGGCAGTCAGAGCCTCGAGAGCGGCCTCCTTCTCGTCGAGCCATCCGTTTTGGGAGGCGGCCTTGATCATGGAGAACTCCCCGGAAACGCTGTAGGCCCCGACGGGAAGATCGAATCGCTCGGAGACGGCCCTCAAAACGTCGAGATAGGGGAGGGCGGGCTTGACCATCAGCATGTCGGCCCCCTCGCGGACGTCGAGGTCGGCCTCGCGCAGGGCCTCGCGGCGATTACCCGGGTCCATCTGATGGGTCTTGCGGTCCCCGAACTGAGGCGGCGATTCCGCCGCCTCCCGGAAGGGGGCGTAGAAGGCGCTCGCGTATTTGGCGGTGTAGGCGAGGATCGCCGTCTCCACGAAACCGGCGGCGTCGAGGCCCGCCCGGATCGCCGCCACTTGGCCGTCCATCATCCCCGAGGGAGCGACGACGTCCGCGCCCGCGCGGGCCAAGGACGCGGCGGTCTTGCCGTAAAGCCCGATCGTCTCGTCGTTTTCGATCGAGTCCCCGCGAACGATCCCGCAATGACCGTGATCCGTATACTCACAGAAGCAGAGATCCGCGAGCGCGAGGAGGCCGGGACGGCGGTCCTTTAAGGCCCTGAGCCCCCGCTGCACGATGCCGTCGTCCTCCCAGGCGCCCGAGGCACGGGCGTCTTTTTTTTCGGGGATGCCGAAGAGGATGACGGCGCCGATCCCCAGCCGCGCCGCCTCGTCCGCGGCCTTGACCATCTCGTCGACAGAATACTGGAAATGGCCGGGCATCGAGGAAATGGGGCGCCTCTCGCCGCGGCCGGGCCGCACAAAAAGAGGAAGGATGAATTCCCGGGGATCGAGCCTCGTCTCGCGCGCAAGCGCCCTCAATGCCGGCGACCGGCGCAGCCGCCGGGGCCTATCAAGAATTTTGGGGGGCGGCCTATACCCCGAATTCCGTGCCCCGCCGTCCTCTCGGACGGCGGGCGGGGACCATTTCTCTAATGCGGCCACCTGACGGCCTTCCGGTTTCCCGGAACGCGCGAGCAGCGCAAGCCGCCATCCTGCCTTGCTCCCGGCGGGGTTTGCCTGGCCTCTTCCTCGCGGAAGAGCCGGTGAGCTCTTAACTCGCCTTTTCACCCTTGCCTTCCCTCCCTTGCGAGAGGGCTTGGGCGGTATGTTCTCTGTGGCACTTTCCATCGTCCCGGGCTTGGGCCCAGGGCGTCCCATCTTGCGATGGGCGCCGCGCTCTACGGAGTTCGGAGGTTCCTCCCCGGAGGCTTCCCCCCGAGGCGGCCCCCCGGCCGCCCCGCAAATCGTTCATGGGGTCAAGACTTGACCCCGGACGCAGACGCCTCGGCCGGCGCCGGGCGATAAAGGATCCTCTGGCAACTCTCGCAGACGACGAGCGAGCGCCCCTTCGCCGATTCGACGAGCTGCTGGGGCATGAGCGCCATGCGGCAGACCCCGCAATGCCCGTTCTCGACCGGGACGACCGCGTCGAGCTTCCCGCGGCCCCGGATCATCTCATAAGCCTTCAGGAGGTCGGGACCGATCCCGGCTGCGGCCGCATCGCGCTCCGCCTTGGCCTTCACGATCGCCGCCTCGACCTCCGCAAGCCGGCCCATGGCGGAGCGGATCTCGACGAGGATCTTTTTTTCTTCCTCGGCCGCCTCCAGAGCGAGCTTCTTCTCCCGGGCGCGGCTCTGGTCCGCCTCCTCCATGAACTCCAAAATCTGCGTCTCAAGAGCGCTCCCGGCTGATTTGGCGCCCTCGATCTCGCTTTGCAGGGCCTTGAAGGCCTCGTTGGTCTTCACTTGATTGAGCTCGACCGAGTGCTTCCGGATCGCCTCCTCCTTGGCCGCCAGCTCGAGCTCCTTCTCCTTCTTCCTTTTCTCGCACTCGATGGTCTTCGCCTTGGCGTCCTTCATCTCGGATTTGGCCGCTTCGATTTCCCCTTTCAGGGAATCGATCTCGGCCGGGATTCCGGCCTTTTGAGCCGCGAGGGAGTCGAGACGATGGTCCTTGGCCTGAAGGGCGATGAGGGCGCCGATGGCTTCCCTGGTGATCTGCATAAAAAGGAGGGCGTTCGATTTTAATTATACAATACGATCATGCCTCCTCTCCAATGCGTCATTCTCGCGGGCCACGGCATGATCCCGACCGATTTCCCGCAGCAGGAGCTGGCGGAATTCCGGCGCCTCTCCGCGGCCGATCCCTCCTCCGCGCGATTCAAGGAACTCCAGGAGCGGCTGCGCCGCTGGCCCAGGACCCCGGACAACGATCCGTACCGCGCGGGCCTCGAGGCGATCGGGAAGGCCCTGCGCCAAGCCCTGCCGGACCATCTCGTCCTGACCGCCTACAACGAGTTCTGCTCCCCGGCTCCCGAGGAAGCGGCCGAGGAGGCCGTGCGGCGCGGAG
>JAJYFI010000201.1 GCA_021790955.1 bacterium
CCGCAAGCAGGCGGGGCGACGGGCTCGCCTGCCGCTTCGCTCCCTCACGGTGGCGGCGCCGGGCGCCGAGCGCCTCGCAGAGTTCGTCGGGCTGCTCGCAGACGAGCTCAACGTGAAGCGCGTCCAACTCGTCGGCGCCGTCGGGCCCGAGCACGCCGAGCAGGTGCTCGCCGTCGTGCCGGCCGCTCTCGGGCCGCGCCTCGGGCCGGAGACCCAGCGCGTCATCGCCTACCTCGGCATGGGCGCGCCGTACAACTTCAACGGCCTGGTGCGTCACTACTTCCTGAGGACCAACCCCGACCTCGAGGCCCTCATCGGCGGGCGGCCTTTTAGGGTTCTGACCGATCCCGGCCTCGCGAATCCCGACAAGACGATGCTCTATCGGGGCATGAACGTGAACGGCTACGCGCCGACCTATTTGAGCGGCTATCCCGAGTACGTCGCCGCGAGCGAGGGCCGCGCCGCGGCCGACCAGAGCCGGACGTATTTGCGCAACGCCGCGACTCCCGGGATGCGGGATCTCGGACTGCGCTTCGTCATCCCGACGACCGGGCGCGCCGTGCACGCGCCGGCCCGAGCGGGCTTGGCGCGTTTTCAGGGCTCGAGCCTCGCCCCCGCCGTCGTCGTCGAGAATCCGGAACTGTGGAAAATCACGGGACGATGGCCCTTCTCCGCCTCCGCGCTGCTGCTCTCGCAGCCCTTCTATCCCGGATGGCGGGCCTATGCGCGCCTTGGGGAGATCCCCCTGCGCCCCTGGCAAGGCTATCTTTCCCAAATCGACAGGCCCCGCAGCGCAGGCGACGGCGGCGATTTCGCGATCGCGCTGCGCTTCATCCCGACCGGCTGGCCGGCCTTCGTCCTCGTCGCTTCGGCCGCGTGGCTGTGGTGGTTCAAGAAGGCCGTCGGCTCTTTGGCCCTCGCCGCGGGAGGCGCCGCTTGAGCCGGGAGAAGCTTTCCGTCGTCGTCTCGCTGGGGACGACGGCCGCCTTTTTGGCGCTCGCCTTGAGGAAGGTCGATTTCGGGGTCTTGTGGCCGTGGGTGCTGCGGATGGATTGGCGCTGGATCCCGCTCCTTGTTTTCCTCGGCCTCTGGGACCTGGCGATGCGCGCCGTGCGCTGGCGGCTCCTTCTCGCGCCGCTCGCCCGGGCCTCCGTGGCGGAGCTTTTCGGCCTGGAGACGGTGGGGCTCGCCGTCAACAACATCCTCTTTTTCAGGCTGGGAGAGATCGCGCGGACGCTCTTGGCGGGGCGCCGGCTTGAGCTTCCCTTCATGAGCGTTTTTTCGACCGTCATCGTCGAGCGCTACCTCGACGTCTCGTCGCTGGCGACGCTTTTCGCCTTCGCGGCCTGGCTGCTGCCGGGCTTTCTGCCCGCCGCCGCCCGCCACGCCGCCCTCTGGGCGCCGGCGCTTTTGTGGGGGGGGCTGGCCCTCTTCGTGCTCCTCAGAGGAGCCTTCGGGCCCGGCGGCGCGGTCGCGGCAAGGCTTTCCTCCCGGCCCAGGATTCAGGCGGCCGTGGTCGAGCTTTCGGCGGGCGCGCTCGCCCTGCGGGGCCGAGCGGCCGCGGGCATCGTCGGCTGCGGCTTTCTCCTCTGGGCGGCCGACGCCCTTATTTATTGGACAAGCGCCCAGGCGCTCGGGCTCGGCATGATCGACTACCCGCGGGCGCTCCTCGTCTTGTCCTGGGCCGGGGCCGGGGCCGCTCTGCCCGCCGTGCCGGGAGCCTTCGGGACGTTCGAGGCGATGGTGAAGGACATCGCGATGCGCTGCGGCGCCTCGCCGACCCAGGCTTTCGGCTACGCCTTCGTCACTCATATGGCGGGATATCTCATGGTGACGACGATGGGCCTTTTTTTCCTTTACAAGGCCGAGATCGCGATCGCCGACTTCCTCAAGATGCGGCGGGAGTAGTCGGGGCGTCATCTTGGCCGAGCGCCCCCTCTCGATCGTGATGGTGAGCGCGAGCTTCCATCCCGTGGTCGGCGGCGCGGAAAAGCAGGCGTGGGAGCTGTCCCGGGCGCTCCTGCGGCGCGGGGAACGGGTGCGGGTCGTGACCCGCCGGCTTCCGGGCCTTAAGCGCGAGGAGCTTGTCGGCGAGGTCCCGGTCCTGCGCCTCCGGTGCCTGGGCCGGGGGCTCCTTAATTCGCTGACCTTCATGGCGTCGCTCTTTTTCTATTTGATGCGCGAAGCTTCCGACTTCGACGTCGTCCACGCGCATCTGGCCGGTTCCCCGGCCCTCGTCTGCGCCTTCGTCGCCAGGCTCCGGCGCAAGGGATGCCTCGTGAAGGTGGGGGGCGGCCGGGGGGTCGGGGAGCTCTCGGGCTCGAAGGGAAACATTCCCGGCAGGCTGAAGCTGTGGAGCCTGCGCCTTCTCGCCCCGCCCCTCGTCACCGTCGCGCGGGAGGTGGCCGCGGAGATCACGGCCCATCTGGGAGCCCTGGCGGTCGAGGTGGTGCCCAACGGCGTCGACACCGAGCGCTATCGGCCGGCCACCGACGCGGAACGCTTGGCATCGAGGGAGCGTTTCGGGCTTCCTTCGCGGGGAGCGGGCTTCATCTACGCCGGACGCTTTTCCCCGGAAAAGAGGCTCTTATGGTTTCTCAACCTCTGGTCGCAGGCCGCGAGGCAGGTGACATCCCCGTCTTTCCTCGCCTTCTTCGGCGAGGGATTCGAGGAGCCTCTGTTGAGGCAGGAAGCCGTGCGGCTCGGCGTCGAGAATCGGGTCTTCATCATCCCCCCGCTCCAAGACGTCTCACGAGCCTATGCGGCGGGAGACGTCTTCATCCTTCCCTCGGTCTCCGAGGGGCTTTCCAACGCTCTTCTCGAGGCGATGGCCTCGGGGCTCGCCGTTCTCGCCAGCCGCGTGGGAGGAACGGCGGAGGCGGTGGCGGAGGCGGAGTCGGGCTTCCTGTTCGATCCCCGCGACGAGGAGGGGGCCAAGCGCCAGATCCGCAAGCTCCTCTCGCGCCCGGAGCTCGCGCGCGAGATGGGCCGCGCCGCCCGCGCCCGCGTCCTGGAGGGCTATTCGTTGTCCCGGATCGCCGACCGCTACGACGCGCTTTATCGCTCGTTATCCCCGGCGTAGCGGTGCCAGAGCTCGAGCATTAAAAGCGACCAAAGCCGGTAGCCGTGGTCGCGGCGCCCGCTTTGGTGCTCCGCCCAAAGATTCCTCAGCGCCTCCGGCCGGAAATAGCCCCGGCCCAGGGCCTCGGGGCTGAGAACGTTCTCCTCCCAAAATCCCTTGAGAGGGCCCTTGAACCACGGTCCGAGCGGGATCCCGAAGCCCATCTTCCCGCGCTTGTAGACCATCGGGGGGAGCTTGTCCTTGAAGGCCTCCTTGAAAATCCATTTGTGCCCTCGCAGCCCGCGCAGCTTCCAGCGTCCGGGCAGGCGATAGACGAGCTCGATGAACTCGTGGTCGAGAAGCGGCGAGCGGGCCTCGAGCGAATTCGCCATGCTCG
>JAJYFI010000202.1 GCA_021790955.1 bacterium
CCGAAAATGTGCTGGCCGATGCGGAACGCCTGGGTGCTGCGCGTGCGCAGATTGCGCAAGCCGGCGCTACACGCCATATCCGTTTGGCTGATTTGGGTCATATCAGATTTTTTCAACCATCCGGAGCTTGGCGCTCCTGGAGCGCGGGTTGGCGGCAATTTCGGCGCGGGAAGGCGATATCGGCTTTTTTCCCGCGCCCTCGACGTAACGACAGTGCCCTTCCCGGATGCTCGACGCGAAAAGGCGCTTGACGATGCGGTCCTCGAGGGAATGGAAGGCGATCACGAGGAGACGGCCGCCTGGCTTGAGGATCTCGACGACGCTCTCCAGGGCCCGCGTGAGATTCTCGAGCTCGGTGTTGACGGCGATGCGCAGCGCGAGAAAGGTCTTTGTCGCGGGATGGATGTCGGATATCCTGGGCGCGACGCGCTCGATTTCGCTCGCGAGCTCCGTCGTCGTCTGGAAGGCCTTGAGTTTGCGCCTCGTAACGATCATGCGCGCGATTTTATCCGCCCGCCGCTCCTCGCCGTACTCCTTGAGAAGGAGCGCCAGCTGCTCCTCGGGCCACGCGTTGATGATTTGCGACGCGGTAAGGGGGTTGTGAGGAGAGAGCCTCATGTCGAGAGGCCCTTCTTGGAGAAAGCTGAGACCTCTCGCAGCCGTCGCGAGTTGGTAGGACGAGATCCCGAGGTCGAACAGCGCGCCCGAGAGGGGCGCGAAGCCGCTCTCCCGCGCGAGCCTGGCCGCATCGCGGAAATTGCCGATGACGCCCTTGAAGCGATCGGCGAATCCGGCAAGCCGCTCCGTGGCAAGGGCGAGGCTCTCGGGATCAAGATCAAGCCCCAAAATGCGCCCGCCCGTTTCGAGCCGCGCGAGCATCCCCTCCGCATGCCCCCCCAGTCCGAGCGTCGCATCGAGATAGGATCCGCGCGGGTCCGTCACGAGCCAATGGACGCACTCCTCCAGCATGACCGATACGTGGGCGCTGCTCAAGAGGCCCTCCTCGACGGACCGGCGGGATGCGTTCGAGAGCAGAGACGACGATCCCCCGGAGGTTTCGATGAATAGCATGTCTCGAGCTAGATTTCGAGGCGCTTGGCGGCCTTTGCGTAGGCGGGTTCGACCTTCTGGCGGTCGTAGCTGTTCCAGCGCGTCCTGTCCCAGACTTCAGCCCGGCGGCCCGCGCCCAGCACAAGGGCGGAGCCCTTGAGCCCCGCATGCTCTTTGAGGTATTGGGGGATGAGGATGCGGCCCACGGCGTCCGGAGTCACTTCCTCAGCCTCCGAGAAAAATTTCCGTTTGAAGGCCCGCTCCTCTTCCTTGTCCGGCAGGCTGAAGGCGGCGAAGTCCTCGTCGACAAGGCGCTTCCAACGCGAAGGCAGAAAGAGGTAGAGGCAGCCGTCGAGGCCGCTCGTGAGGAAAAGCGAACGTCCCTTTTCCTCTTGGAGAGCGGCGCGGAATTTGGGCGGGATGGCAAGGCGATTTTTCCCGTCTAGAGTGTATTCGTAACGCCCAATGAGAAGGGCCATGAACCCACTTGATTACACATTTTTCTATTTTCCCCCACAACGCCCCACAGTATAGACGAGAAACGTCAAAATGTCAAGGGGGTATGCCGGCAGCGCGGGCTGATAAGTCCGCGCGACTAGAGCCTGGGGATCTGATAGGCGGCCGGCGCCGCGGCCGGGGCATGATCTTGGGAGCGGGCCTTCGCGAGATGGAAGAGCCACACATCCTGCAGGTCCTCCATGTCGCGGAAAGGCATCCCGTAAGCCTTGAAGAGAGCCGCGCTCGCGGGCATCCCGTCGCGGATGCCGACCGAGAAGCGGTAGAAGTTGAGCGGGAACTTGAGCCGCAAAAGGAGCCTCACCACGCTATAGGATTCGGTGTACCAGATCTCGACGTTCTTGGTCGGCTGGCCGCGCAGGCTCTCGACGTCCATCAAGCGGGAAAAGGGCCAGTAGCCGCCGCTCGAGATGCGCGCCAGGCTGCGGCCGAGCCATTCCGGAGCGGCCAAGCCCCGCTCCACTTGCATGAGCGTCGCCATCCCCTCGGAGAGCCAAAGCGGATCGGGATGGCCTGAGAGAAAAAAGCCGTCGTAGTAGATGTGCGTGAGTTCGTGCGCGAGGATGCCCTGAAGCTCGGCCGAAGCGTAGACATAAACTTCGCGGTCCGGCACCGAGCTGCATCCGCCCGACCACGCCGGCCGCCCCGTGACGTCCCGGTAGGTCTGGGCGTCTTTGAAAAAATAGACGGAGACTTTTTCCGTGTCTTTCCACGGCGCGAAATTCGCCAAGTCGAGCATGAGGTTCCCATGCAGGCTTTCGAGGAGATGGAGGAAGCTCTGCGGCGCCTCCCCCCCTTCGCTGTAGACGTTGAAGTGATCTGTTTCCGTCTTAAAAAAACCGTGGACCTCGGGGGTCGCCGGCGTCTCGGTGGCCGGAGGAAGAATCTGAGCCGGTGCGGAAGGCTCGACGGGCGCGGACGGCGGGCCGAGCGGCACCGGCAAGGGCTTGGCCGCCTCTCGAGAGGCGGAGGGTGGGGCGGCCCCGATCACGCCAGGGGCGGGCTCGACTAAGGCAATGGAGTCGTCCGTCAGGGCGCGTTGCGGAGGCGGCGCCTCCTCGCGGGCCTCGACATGCAGCATTTGGGAGGCCCGGCGGCGGCGATGAGGCGCCGGCGCCGGGCGTTCGGGGCCCAGGTACTGATAAACCAGGATCGCCCAAAGCGCCGTGAGCAGGAGGTAGATGAGGCCCTTGATGCGGCGGGAAATGTCCATGCCGCTGGGCCGCTCTGTCCCTAAATTTGGCCCAGGTCGCGCAGCCGCAGCGCGTTCTGGGCCAGCGCATGGACGAAAAGGGCGAAAATGACGATGAAGGCGGCCTGGACGACGGCCATGCCGCCGGAGGTCAGGGCGGCAAAGACGCCGTTATGATGGAAGATGGCGAGCATGGTGGCGGCCGAAACGAAGGCGACCCCCACCGTCTGGACGCGGTTCATATAAAGGGCGGCCGTCGCCGAGGGCATGACGAAAAGAAGCCACATGGGAGCCCAATAGGGGACGAGGAGATAAAAAAGCGGCACGGCCCAGAGAAAATTGAGCCAGACCTGGAGGCCGCGCATGATCCGGCCCCATCGGATGAAGCGGTAGGTGTTGGCGGCAAGCCACCAATTGACGAGGCTCGCCACCAGGAGGATCGCCAGGGAGAGCCGGTAGGCGAAGGGCTCTGGATCGCTGCAGCAGACGGCCGAGAGGATCAGAAGGAGAGCGAAAGGGGAAAAATAGCGGTTGAGCATCTGCATAAGAGTTGCCTCCTATAATGTCGGCTCCCGGCGGCCGAACAGCGCTATGGCGCGATCCCGGTCCTCAAGCGGCCGACGATACGGCCATGACTTTACCAATCTTGCGCCGGATTTATCTAGCGCCTCGCGCAGGG
>JAJYFI010000203.1 GCA_021790955.1 bacterium
CCGTTTCTCTTATAGACCTCATTAACCCGAAACGGCGCCGCCAAAGCGGAAATTTGCCAGACTGTCGCAAGGTGGATGGCGGCGGCCGCTAGGAGCCAGGCACGCCCGAAACCTTGCTTTTTCAAGGATGACGAGCGCAGGAGCGTCGTCATTGATCCCCTGAGTTCTGAAGGGCCTGGACGACGGCTGAAGAATATCCCCCTTGGGCAAGGGCCATGTCCAAAGCCGTGCGGCCCTCGTTGTCCTTGGCCTTCAAGTCCGCGCCGCCGAGGATGAGGCTCTTGATGCAATCGGCATGGCGGCCTCGCGCGGCGAGCATGAGGGCCGTCATGCCGCTGTTATCCTTAAGATTGACGCTGGCCCCGGCGGCCATCAAGGCCTGAGCTATGTCGGCATGCCCATTGTAGGATGCCCACATGAGGGCGGTTCGTCGCCGGGAATCCGTCGCGTCGAGCGGCGTCCCGCCTGCGATCAATCGGTCGACGGCATGGAGATTTCCGTCGCGCGCCGCGGTCGCAAGGGGCGTCAGGGAGGACTCCTCGCCGGCCGGCGCCGCGGGGGCGGATTCGGCCGGCGGGGGTGTCGCGGTAGCGGACGTCACCGGCGCCATCCCGGAAGGAGAATTTTCCAGCGCCGCATCGATGACGGGGATCATCTCCGGATGCCCAGCTTCCCGCGCCATATGCCGGACATCGACGGCGGCATTGGAAAGATGGACAGGAATGATGCCAAGAATTAATATCGGTCCGTCGGCATTGCAGTCCGAGGTCTGACCCAATTTCTCGCAAGTGGGCGCCGTATAAACGAGGCCGTTGTCGAATTTATACAAACTAGCTTTTTCCCTCAGGTCACGCGCTTGATCGCCGGCAGGCTCGTCGAGGAGGGCCCTGACGACATTCTGGTTCCCCGTTTGCACCGCTATCATGAGAGGAGTGACGCCCCTGGCCCAGCCATTCACCGCGGCAGTAAACGCAAACATTCCGCCGCAGCGCTTGGTTCTGTCGGCCCCGGCTTCAAGAAGGATTTTGACGATCTCGGCACGGCCCATTCCCGCCGCGGCGCAGAGCGCCGTCTCTCCCCACTGGATCAAGAAAAAAGGCGGTAGCCACACCCATCCCGCCCGCTGGTCGACCGGGACTCCCGAGGTCAGGAGGCTTTTGACCGCCGCAGCGTCCCCGGCGCGCGCCGCGTCGACGATGTTGCCCGCCCGCGCCGAGATAGCGAGAGCCGATAGAAGAAAAAGGAGAACGGCAATCCGGAATGGTTGCCTTGGCAAGAAAATCGGTCGGGGCATTCGGGGGAATTTGAGGGAAGGGAATAGTATACTTGTTTCTTCGTTCGGTCTCGTTTGCGCCATTTTCGCGATTTAAGTAGACTACCGCCTGCTGCAAAAGGCGGTTTATTCGGACAGAGGCGACGAGATGAAGACGATGCGGATCGACGGGATCGGAATAATCTTGGCGGCGGCCTTCGGCCTGGGTCTCGCGTCCGCCTCGTCGGCCCGGCAGAGCGGCGCGGTCTCGCCCGCCCGCGGCGCGGCCGGGATCGGCGCCCTCGACGCCGTGGACCATCAGTTGCGCCGGACGGCCGCGAGCTTGGGCCGGCTCTCCGGCTTGCAATACCGGAACCTCATCAAGAGCATGCCCGCCGGGAGCTCGGCCGATTCAAACCTGAAAAGCCTCGCGCGCGTCCTCAAAAGCCTTTACCGGACGATCGCCGCCGTCGAGTTCCGCGAGGCGGCCGCCGTCTCGCCGCTCCCCGAAGTCAAAGCGAGGGCCTCCAAGGCCTGGCGATCGATCCTTAAGAACGGCGGGCGAACGCTCGCCGTCGATCCGCGATCGCTCAAGCGGGCCGAATGGTTCAGTGATTTCCTCTCCGCTCTTTCATCGAGCCTTTTGGGGGCCGGCGGGTCGAATTCGGGCGGCGCCGAGGCGGTCGAGGCGGTGCGCGCCGGACGCGGCGTCCGCTTTCCCCCGCCCGGCGCCGGGCCGGAACCCGGTCCCGACTCCTCGCCCCAAGCCCGGGCTGATTTCCTCTTGAGGACCGCCAAGATATACGAGCGCCTCGCGTCCTCGGGCGGAAATTGAATCTTTCCGGGCGGCCCGTTAAGGGAGCTCCAATTTTTTATACTGTTTTTCACCGTCGCTTGAAATGACGGACGACGCATGAAGAAAACGAGCTTCGTCGCCGTGGCTGCGGGCGTCTTGGTTCTCTCGCTGGCGGCGCTTTGGCGGCGGCATGCGCCCGTGCCGTCTCCGTTGCCGGCGCAAGCGTTGCCCTCGCTCAGTCATTCCGAAGCCCTTCCCCCTGAACGGGAGAGGGCGAGGTTTGGAGCGCCGGGTCCTGCGACGCCCCTCCCATCCAGGCCTTCCTCCTCGAAAAAGAAGGCGGGAGGCGCGAGTTCGAAGGCCGTGACTTCCGGCGCGGACGATTCGGATGGCTCGGGCGACGTCCGGAACTATCGCAAGGTTTTCAAAGCCAACCAGGCCCTCTATGAAGCGAAATTCAAGGCCTCTTCAGCGGCCGTCGCGGCCCAGTTCGCGGCTTCCTCGGCTTCCTACCAAAATGCCTTCGACTCCCAAGGCGCGGCCCTGCGGCGCAAGATGCGGGACGGGAGCCAGACGGATCAATTCCTACATAACGGGAGAAGCGTGTCGAATCAATTCAACGCCAATTCCCAAAATTTCGAACGTCAGTTTCAGAACAACGACTTGGAGCGGCAGTTCATGCAAAACAGCATCCAAAACATGGGCGCCGGATCCGGCAATCAATGAGGAATACGGATCGAAGGAGAATGGATGACATGACGAATCACAAGAACGTGCCTGGACGGTTGATCGTGAATTTGCTGGCCCTGGCTGTCGTCTTCCCTTGCGCGGCCCGGGTCGGCTCGGGGGCGCCAAGCCTCCAAGCGAACGCCGCCCCGAAAAAACTCTCTCCCGAGCAGGTCTACGAAAGCGAGAGCCCCTCGGTCGTCGTCGTGACGGCTCTCAACGCCGCCGGCGTCGGGGAACTGGGCACCGGGAGCATTATCGACGCGAAGGGCCATGTACTCACGAATGCCCACGTGATCGTCGATAAGGCGGCTGGAAAGCCTTATCCGTTTATCGGTGTCTACCTCAAGCCCGCCAATCTCACCGGCGACCCGCGCCGGGATCTCGCGAACCGTCGGACGATGAAGGCGCTCTTCTACGACCGCGCGAAGGATCTCGCGATCCTCGAGCCGACGAGAGATTTCCCCTCCAGGCCGCCGCTTCCTCTGGGCGATTCCCGCAACGTCAAGATCGGCCAGTCCGTCCTTGCGATCGGAAACCCCGAGCAGGGAGGGCTTTGGACCATGACCCGCGGCATCGTCTCGACCGTCCTCGCGAACATCGGCGGGGTCCAGGGAAAAAACGTCTTCCAGACCGACGCCTCGATCAACCGCGGCAACTCCG
>JAJYFI010000204.1 GCA_021790955.1 bacterium
CTCCTGGTGAGCCACGACACCAAGGAGGTGGCCTACATGGCGGACCGCATCGTCGTCCTCTCCGCCCAGCCGGGGACCATACGCGCGGTCGTGAAAAACAGCCTCCCGCGCCCGCGCGACTACCGGTCCCGGGAATTCCAGAAACTGGTCGACTATCTCCACGAAATCATCGCGGGGCACGAGATGCCGGACATGCCCGAGGCCCCGGCGGGCGTCGCGGCGGCGCTGCCGACGCCGGAGCCCCTCCCGCGGGCGAGCCCCGGCGAGATCGTGGGCCTTCTCGAGTATCTGGACGCGCGCGGCGGATCGGAAAACGTCTTCCGCCTCGCCTCCGACACGAACCGCCAGTACGGGCGCGTCATCACGGTCGCGAAGGCGGCCGAGATGCTCGACCTCGTCGACACACCCAAGCAGGCGGTGGTGCTCACCCCCGAAGGGCGGCGCTTCGTGAAAGCCCCGCCGCAGGAGCGCCAGGACCTTTGGAAGAGCGCGATCCTGAATCTGAGGCTCTTCCGCGAGGCCTACGAGGGCCTGAGGGCGAGCCCCGAGAAGAGCCTGCGCTCCCAGGACATCATGGAGACGATCGTCCTGCGCATGCCGTATGAGAACCCGGATCGCATCTTCGACACGTTCGTCCAGTGGTCGCGCTACGGGAATCTCTTCCACTACAGCGAGGAGGCCGGCACTTTCTCCCTCATCGAGGCGCAGGAAACGCCTGCGGCTTGAAATAAGGTAGACTGTTCGCATGAAAAATCTAATGAAATCAGCGCTTATTCTGATAACGGCCGCAGCAGCAGCCGCCGCCCAGAACGCCCAAGCGCCCGCTTCGAAGGCCGCGGCGGCGCGAGCCGCCGGCGGGGCGTCCATTTCTCTTCAAACGGACGATCAGAAGGCCCTCTACGTTCTTGGCGCCAGGCTCGGGGACAATATCGCGGAACTGGGACTGTCGGCCTCCGAGCTCTCCATCGTCACCCGGGGCTTGGGCGACGCGGCGATGGGGCGCAAGTTCCTCGTCGATCCTTCCCTTTACTCGGCACAGCTCCAAGCCTTCGCCCGCAAGCGCCTGGCCGCGCACGTCTCGATCCAGAAAAAAGAGGATCGTCCTTTCTACGAGAAGGCCAAGGCCCGCGCCCAAAAGGCCAAGGGCGGCAAGGTCCTTCCCTCGGGCGTCCTTTATATCCCGATCGCGAAAGGCAAAGGGAAAAAGCCGCTCGAGACGGACCGCGTCACGGTGGATTACGAGGGCAAACTCGCGAACGGCAAGGTGTTCGACAGCTCCTATAAGCGCGGCACCCCGGCCACCTTTCCTTTAAAGGGAGTCATCCCCTGCTGGACCCAGGGCGTCCAGCTCATGAGGCCCGGCGGCGAGGCCGAGCTCGGCTGCCCGCCCGCCGCGGCCTACGGCGACCAGGGCCGCCCACCCACCCTTCCCGGCGGGGCGACGCTCGACTTCAAGGTCAAGCTGATCCGAGTCGCGAAATAAAAGCAACGGAAGGCTGGGAGCGTCCGTTGCTTTCTGTTGCCTTCCGCGGCCCGCTAGGACCTCGTCGCTTCCGCCTGGACGGTCCCGTCCTCCACCCAGACGTTCACGGCCATCGGCCGGCAACAGACCTGGCAATCCTCGGATAAAAGCTGGCCGTCCTGGGCGGAGCTCACGTGAAGCTCGAACTGTTCCCCGCAATAGGGGCAAGGTATGGAAAGCCACTCCTCGATGATCTGCGGCGCCTCCGTTTCGGCCGTCACGGCGCGCAGCACCGTCTCGAGATTCTCGCCGGAGCCAGCTGAATCGCGGGCCGACCGCTTGGCGTCCGATCCGTCGTCCGCCTGAGATTTTTTTCTCGACGACGCTTTCGACTTCATCGCAGCCACAGCATAGCCCCCAATCCCCGCCTCGTCAAGGGGGCGTGGGGGTCAGGTCTCAACATTCAACACAAGAGGTTTTCCCATTTTTTTAGGGAACATTTTACCCTCCTTGTCCGTTTATTTAATAGAGGCATCCATGGCCCGCCCCCTCCGGCTCGAGTTTCCCGGCGCCCTTTACCACGTTTTCGCGCGAGGCAACGCGCGCGCGCCGGTCTTCATCGACGCGCGCGATTATCGAACCTTCCTGGAGATCCTGGGGATCTGCTGCGCGCGCCACGGCTTTAGGATTCACGCCTACGCTTTGATGCCGAACCACCATCACTTGTTGCTCGCGACCCCTTTGGCGGAGCTGTCGCGCGGCATGAAGCTGCTCCACACCGCTTACGCCCGATATTTTAACGACCGTCACGAGCGCGTCGGCCATCTATTCCAAGGACGATTCAAGTCCCTGCTGGTGGACCGGCAAAGCTACGGAATGGCGCTCGTCCGCTATACCGAGCGCAACCCCGTTCAAGCTGGCTTGGCCGAGCAGCCTTGGGACTATCCATGGAGCAGCTGCCGGTCCCTCCTAGGCCTGGCCCCCGCGCCATCCTGGCTGGCGGTGGAGGAAACCTTATCCCTGTTCGGAGAGGGAGCGGCCCGTCTTGATGCTTATCGCGAATTCGTCGCCGCCCAGGCAGAAGATCCGACGCTCAAAGCGACGGGCCAATCCTTTCTCGGCCCTCCGGATTTTGTGGAGCGCATGAAGAAGGGCGCCGCTCCTCTGTTGCGCGGCGCGCAGGGAGAAATAAGCTGCGGACGGCTCCTCATGCCTCGGGCGGCTGCCGCAGACATCGAGAGGATCGTCCTCCGATGTTTTGCGGAGAGCCGCGACGGCCGCCGTTTCAGTCGGCGGATTTGGGAAGGCCGACGCCGAGCGTCGGGCATGCTTCTGCTGCGGGAGCACGCCGGCCTTTCGATCAAGGAGATTTCGCTCCGCTACGGCGTTCGTTCCGCCGCCGCCAGCGCCGCGGTCGGCCGGCTTCAAAAGCTCGCCCGGAGCGATCATAGCGTCGGGAGCTTGCTCGAGAAAATGCGCCGGGCGATCAAAAAGGAAAGCGAAGTGTTGAATGTTGAGACCTGACCCCCTTCAAGAAGTAAAATGGAACCATGATTCCGCTTACTTCCTCCAAAGACGGCTTCAAGACCTTGGCGACGCTCAAAATCGGCGGCCGCGCCGCCTCCCTCTTCAGCCTCAAGCGCTTGGCGGCGCAGGGCTTCGCTCTCGAGCGCCTGCCCTTCTCCCTGCGCGTCCTGCTCGAGAACCTTCTTCGCTTCGAGGACGGCGTTTCGGCGCGGCGTGAGGATATCGAGGCGCTCGCCTCGGGCCGTGGCGCGGGACGGGAGATCGCCTTCCATCCCGCGCGCGTCCTCATGCAGGACTTCACCGGCGTGCCGGCCGTCGTCGATCTCGCCGCGATGCGCGACGCCTTCCGCCGCCTGGGAGGCGATCCCGCCCGCATCAACCCCGGAATCCCCGTCGACCTCGTCGTCGATCACTCGGTCCAGGTGGATTCCTTCGGCGCCGCCT
>JAJYFI010000205.1 GCA_021790955.1 bacterium
TCGCCAGGGAGCTCGGCCGCCGTTATCCCAAGGTCCGCGTCCGCTACGTGTGGCCCCTTGATCTGGGCGCGATCGCCGCGTTTTTATCCGGAGAATTGCGCCGCGTCGAGGCATAAGAGAGGAGGCATAAGGGGTCAGGTCTTCACAATTCACAGTGACCTATTTGTGAATTGTGAAGACCTGACCCCTTACTGCAACGCCCGCGCGATAGCGGAGTAGCCGCGCTCGCGGGCGATCTCGGCGGCGGCGCGGCCCGCCTTGCTTTTAAGCCCGGCGTTCGCTCCCCGCGCAAGCAGCGCCTGAACCGTCGCCAGGCTCCCGTCCTGGGCCGCCCACATAAGCGCCGTATAGCCGAAGGAGTCCGCGGCATTGACGGCGGCGCCGTGATCGACGAGGTATCCCGCCATCGCCGCCTCTCCCAGCTGGGCGGCGGCGATGAGAGGGGTTTGACCGCGGTTGTCGGCGGCATTGATATCCGCCCGGGCGGCAATCAAAGCCTGGACCGTCGCGGTCGAGCCCGAGGCCGCGGCAAAAATCATGGGGGTCTTGCCCAGAGCCGCCTTGGCGTTGGGGTCCGCCCCCTTCGCGGCCAGAAGGCTCACCAAGGCCGCGCTGCCGCTTCGCGCGGCGACGGCCATGGGGACGAAGGACGGGGTGGGCGCGGGGAGCCTCGCGCTCGCGGAGAGAAGAAGCTGAAGCATCGAGGGATTGCCGCGGCGGATCGCCCACATGGCGGGCGTGTAGCCGTAAGAATCGGTGGCGTTCGGGTCGGCGCCGGCTTTGATCAGGGCCTGGGCGCCCGCCAGATCCCCCCGGCTGGCCGCTTCGGCCAGGGTCTGCGGCGGCCCGGCCTGGGCCCAAGACGACGCCGGGACCGCGACGACGCCCGCCAGAAAAAAAATGAATAGGTATGGTGTCACCGTATTTCCGTATATAACAGACGGGCGCGCGGGTGTCAATTCCGTTATAATTCTCGTGGGCACCCCGCGTGATCACCCTCCGAAACGTCCACAAATCCTTCGGCGGCCGGACGCTTTTCGACGGCGCCTCGCTTCAGATCAACGAGGGCGACCGCTTCGCCCTCGTGGGACCCAACGGCGCCGGGAAATCGACGCTCCTCAAGATGCTGCTGGGACAGCTGGAGCCGGACGCCGGGGAGCTCACGATGCGCCGGGGCCTCGTCGCCGGCTATCTCCCCCAGGAAAACGCCCCCGTCTCCGACGAGACCGTGCTCGAGCGGGCGTTGCCGGAGGATTGGCGCCACGACGATCGCGCGGGAGCTCTCGCCAAGGCCGCCCTCATGGGGCTGGGATTTAAGACCACGGACTTCGAGCGCCCGGTCCGAGCCCTGAGCGGCGGATGGGCGATGCGCGCGGCGCTGGCGCGCCTCCTCGTCATGAAGCCCGACGCCCTTCTCCTCGACGAGCCGACGAACCATCTCGACATCGACTCCCTCTTCTGGCTCGAAAAACATCTCAAGTCCTACCCCGGGGCGATTCTTCTCATCTCGCACGATCGCGCCTTCATCAACGCCGTCTGCCGCGCGGTCGTCAGCGTGCAGGACAAAACGCTCAAGGTCTACCGGGGCGACTATGAGTTTTACCTGCGCGAGCAGGCGGCCGAGATCGAAAGGCTGGAGTCCGCCTGGAAGCGCCAGCAGGAAGAGATCGCCAAGATGCAGGAGTTCATCGACCGCAACCGCGCCCGAGCCTCGACGGCGGCGCGCGCCCAGAGCATGATCAAGCGCCTGGAGAAGCTTGATCGCATCGAGCTTCCAAGCCGCGCCCAGTCGGTCAAGATCCGCTTCCCTCAGCCCAAGCGCGCGGGTCTGCGAGTCTTGTCCTTGAGCCGGGTCTTCAAGTCCTACGGCGAGACCAAGGTCTACCAGGGGCTCGATTTCGAGATCGAGCGTGGCTGGAAAATGGCCTTCGTCGGCCACAACGGCGCCGGGAAATCGACGCTGCTTAAAATCCTGGCGGGGGAAATCCCCTTCGACGCCGGCGAGCGCGTCGTGGGCTGCGACGTCAAGGTCGGATACTTCTCGCAGCACCGCGAGGGACGATTCGACCCCCGCAAGACCGTCCTTGAGGAGGCGCTCGGGGCCGGGAGGATGAACCCCGAGCTGCTTGTGCGCTCGGTGCTGGGGTCGTTCCTTTTTACCGGGGACGCCGTCCACAAGAAAGCCGGGGTCTTGAGCGGCGGCGAGAAAAGCCGCCTCGCCCTCGCGAAGCTTCTTCTCGACCCGCCCAACGTCCTCCTCATGGACGAGCCGACGACGCATCTCGACATGGCGAGCGTGGACGCCCTTCTGGGCGCGCTCAAGGATTTCGAGGGCTCGATCTGCTGCATCAGCCACGATCTCTATTTCCTTAACGCCCTCGCGACCCACGTCGTCCATGTCGACTCCGGCCGCGTCACCGTCTATCCGGGCGACTACGACTACTTCAAGAGCCGCCAGCAAGCCTGGCGCGAGGAAAATCCCCAGGCGCCCGAGCCGGAGCCCGAGGCCATGCAAGCTCCGCCCCGCCCCTCCCCGGCCGACGCCAAGCAGAAAGCGCGACGCGAGGCCAAGCTCAAGGCCGAGATCGAGGAACTGCACGGGCGCCTTGAGGCCCTGGCCGCGAGGCTCTCCGAGCCCGGACTCTACGAAGACTATGCCCAGGTCCGCGCCATCGGCGACGACATGGAGAAGGTGCAGGAGCTTCTCCAGAGCAAGGAAGCGCGGCTCAACAGCCTCGCGTGACTCCATGACGGCTCCCCGACGCGTCCAGATCGGCGTGGATCTCACCTACGCCTGCAACTATCAGTGCCCGTACTGCGTTCTTCCCCCGGTCGTCAAGCATCGCGGCGTCGAGGAGTGGGTCGCGGCCTTCGAACGGGTCCGATCCCGCCATGGGAGCAGCCATATCAACCTCTCGGGCGGCGAACCGTCGATCTATCCAGGCTTCTACGAATTGGTGCGGGCGCTCGTCCGGCACCACGTCGTCGACCTGTGCACCAATCTCTCCTGGCCCGTCGAGAAGCTCATACCCGCCCTGAGCCCCGGTCGGCTCCTCATTTCGCCGACCTTCCACCCCACCCAGGTCGGCTTCGACGATTTTTTGGAGCGGCTCCGCTTCGTTCGCCCCTACGTGACGCGGCGGGACCCGAGCGGCCGCCCCTCGGTCAATTTCGTCTGCGACCCGCCCCAAATGGGCCGCATGGCCGAGCACCGGGAAAGGCTGGAAAGGGCCGGGTTTTCCCTCTTGCCGCTGCCCCTGATGGTCGAGGGCGCTCTTTCGAACACCGACGAAGAAAAGGAATCGATCACCGACGCCTCGCCTTTCCATGGCGCCGCCGATCCGAGACTCGACTTCCAACTGGGGCTCCAGAGCCCGCGGGGCCGCCTCTGCGGGGCGGGCGCGATCTACGCCTTGGTGAGGGGAGA
>JAJYFI010000206.1 GCA_021790955.1 bacterium
TTGCGTATCGGCTGAGGAAGGAAATAGGCCGACTCGAGGAAGACCCGGTCCGTCCTCTCCGACACGGAGGAGCCCAGCCCTCCCATGATGCCCGCGAGCGCGGCCGGACCGGCCGCGTCCGCGATGACGAGGCAGGAGGGCGTGAGGGCGTATTCTTTCCCGTCGAGGGCCTTCATGGTCTCCCCGGCGCGCCCCCAGCGCACGCTGATTTTTCCTCCGGCGATCCGGTTCGCGTCGAAGGCGTGGAGCGGCTGTCCCAAATCAAGCAGGACGTAATTGGAGGCGTCCACCAGGATGTTCGTCGCCTTGGCGCCCACGGCCTCGAGACGGCGCGCCAGCCACGCCGGGCTCGGCCTCGCCGATACGCCCTCGATCAAAAGCCCGAGATACGCCGGGCATGCCTCCGGGGCTTCGAGAGAAACCGGCAAAGCGGACGGGGCCTCGGGGATGGCCGCCACGGCCGCGAAAGGCTTGATCGGGACGCCGCGCAGGGCCGCGAGCTCCCGGGCAAGGCCTCGATGCGAAAGGCAATCGGGGCGGTTCGGGGTGACGTCGACGTCGAGCACGGCGTCCGGCGGCGAGCCGATCCTGCCCGAAAGATCGGTGCCGGGCTTGATTCCGGGCTCGAGGACGAGGATGCCGTCCTTGGGGTCCTCCGGCAGGCCCAGCTCCGGCGCCGAGCAGATCATTCCCTGGGATTCCACCCCGCGGATGCGGGCGCGGGCGATCGAGCGTCCCCCCGGCAGAACCGCTCCGACGCGGGCAAGGGCCACGGTCTGCCCCGCCTGCACGTTCGGCGCGCCGCAGACGACGGAGAGCAGAGAGCCGCCGTCCTCGACCGAACAGACGGAGAGCCGGTCGGCGTTCGCGTGTTTTTGCACCGAGACGACTTTGGCGGCGACGACGCCGGTGAAAGCCGCGCCGAGCGTTTTGACGTCGACGGCCTCGAAGCCGAGCCTGGGCAGGTCCATCGCCACGCGCCCAACGTCCCCCCCGAGATCCGCGTGCTCCTCCAGCCACGACAGGAGAAACTTCATCGAGAAAATTGCCCCAGCACCCTGACGTCGCTTTCGTAAAAGGCCCGGATGTCCGTCACGCCCCAACGAAGCATCGCGATGCGCTCGACTCCCATGCCGAAGGCGAAGCCCGACCAGCGACCTGGGTCGACCCCGCAGGCTTTGAGGACGTTCGAATGGACGACTCCCGAGCCCAGCATCTCGATATAGCCCGTGCGTTTGCAAAGGCCGCAGCCGGAGCCGTGGCAGGAAAAACATTGCACGTCGACCTCCGCCGACGGCTCGGTGAAAGGAAAATACGACGGCCGAAACCGCAGCTTCGTCTCGGGCCCCAGGAGAGCCTTGAGGAAGACCTCCAGCGTCCCTTTCAAATCAGCGAAGCCGATCCCTTCGTCGACGCACAGGCCCTCGATCTGATGAAAGACGGCGGAATGCGTCGCGTCCACATTTTCACGGCGGAACACACGGCCGGGCGAGAAGATGCGAAGCGGCGGGGTCCGTTTCTCCATCTCGCGGCCCTGGACCGGGGAGGTATGCGTCCTCAGCACCATCCCCTTGGCTCCCGAGACGTAGAAAGTGTCCATCAAGTCCCGCGACGGATGATGCTCCGGGATGTTGAGGACCTCGAAGTTGTAGCGCTCCGTCTCGATGAGAGGGCCTTCGGCCCAGTCGAATCCGAGGCGAAGCAGTATCTCGGCGACTTCATCGACGATCCGGGTCAGCGGATGGAGGCCGCCGCGCGGAGGAAGGAAGCCCGGGAGCGTGGGGTCGTTAAAAAGCGGCTTGAGCGCGGCCCGGTCCAGGAAGTCGGCAAGGGACTTCTCTCGAAGCCCGGCGGCCTCCTCGATCGCCCGCTTCGCATCCTGCGCCCGGGGCCCCAGCCGCCTCTTTTCCTCCAAGGGCAACGCCCCCAACTCCCGCAAGAGAAGCGCGAGCTTCCCCTTGCGCCCCAGATAGCTCCCGCGGACCGCCTCGACCTCCTCAAGCGTCAAGGCCTTTTCGAGCGCGGCGCGGCCGCCCTCCTCCCACTCCGCGACGATGGCCGCGAGGCGCGATTCCCAATCCGTCGCGGCCATGGAGAGTCGCCTGGCGGCCGGCTTTAAGCCGGCTGCGCCTTCGCGAGCTCGACGAGCTTTTTAAAGGAAGCGCCGTCCTGCAAGGCCATCTGCGCCAGCATCTTCCGGTTCAAGGCGACGCCGGCCTTCTTGAGGCCTCCCAGAAAGACGCTGTAGCTTAAGCCCTGCTCGCGGCAGGCGGCGTTGATGCGGGTGATCCACAAGGACCGGAAGTCTCCCTTCTTGTCCTTGCGGCCCACATAAGAGGCGGCGAGGGATCTTTCGACCTGCTGCTTAACCTGCCGCCACTTGCGGCTCTTGTCGCCGTAGAAGCCTTTGGCGAGGCGGAACTTCTTTTTCTTGTGCTGACGGGTGGTGACGCCGCTTTTGATTCTCATGATCTAGGCGTAGGGAAGGAAGCGCTCCAGGATTTTTTCCTGGACGCCGTTCACCGTGTTCTTGCCGCGGAGAAAGCGGCCGCGCTTCGCGGACATGGGCGTCAACAAGTGGCGCAGGCCGGCCCGCTTGTGGCGGAAATGGCCGTGCGCCGTGCGACGAAAGCGCTTTTTGGCTCCGCTATGTGATCGTAGTTTGGGCATATTATGCGTGCTTGGGGACCAAGGTCATCGAGAGACGGTTGCGATCCATGCTCGGCGCTTGCTCGACAATCGAACAGTTCGCCAGCCTCTCGCGCACCGCCGTCAAAAGCTTGAAACCAATGTCCTTGTGCTCCACCTCCCGACCCCGGAACACGACGGTGATCCTCACCTTGTCGTGCTCCTGGAGAAATTCTTCCATATGCTTCATCTTCGTCTCCAAATCATGCGACCCGATGCCCGGCCGGAACCGGACCTCCTTCAGGAAGCCGGCCTTCTGCTTCTTGCGCGCCTCCCGGGCCTTCTTCTCCTGGGAATAGCGGAATTTCGCGAAATCCAGCAGCTTGCAAACCGGGGGATTCGCCTGCGGGGCGATCTCCACCAAGTCCACGCCGCGGTTTCTCGCCAAGGCCAAAGCCTCGGAGAGCGGCCGAACTCCTATCTGGCTTCCGTCCGAGTCAATGAGCCGGACGTTCGAAGCGGTGATGCGAAGGTTGACGCGAGGCGCGCCCCTGTCTAAGTCCTTGATGGGATCAGACGCTCCTTCGCAGTAACCACCGTCTCCGTCCTTGAAAACATCGGGGCACACGATACCAACTTTGCCGCAATCCGTCAAGGTGCTGGTGGCGGTGGGTTGCCCCTCTCGGAAGGGGGGGGATTCGAACCCCCGAGGGCTGTGACACCCTAACGGTTTTCGAGACCGTCCGTTTCAACCGCTCACGCACCCTTCCCCAAAACGGCGG
>JAJYFI010000207.1:0-1811 GCA_021790955.1 bacterium
AAAGAATCAGGATCGTCTTTATCAGTTGGTATGTTGAAGAATTTGAGAATGAAATACTTTTCTGCATAAGTAAGGGCTTTCCCGACTCCCTTTTCTCCGGCTATGTCTACACCCTGACCGCCTCGGTGACTTTCACCGGTAACCCAGGCCCCTGGATCGGAGCCGGCTTTGCCCAGAACTACGCCTATGCCGCCAACGGCAAGGAGATCATGAGCATCTGGACGGGCGCGGCGCTTGCCGGGCAGCCCGCCTGCGACACGACCGCTTTCGGCTCCTACGGCTCCTCCCTCATCATGCTCAAAAACGTCCAGAAGTTCTGCACGAACTGCACCGGCAAGGTTAAAATGGACGCCGGGCTCTACGCGGACGATCAGTTCAAGCGCATCACCGGGGAGGAGGCGCACCGGCAGATTCAGAACGACCTCTACGATTAAGTAGGGGCCCAGGTCCGGCTACCCCAAAGGGCCCATGCGTTGCGAGCGGACGCGGGGCATGATTGAGGCATGACGAAGCCCTCCGGCTCCCTCTTGACGATATCGCGGAGGCGTATTATAAGCTTAGGGTCCTGCATGAAAGTCTTTTGTTCGATTTGGGCGCTTCTGCTTTGCGTTCCCGTTTTCGCGGCCGACACGCGATCGGGAGCGTCGGCGGCCGCTTCCATCGGCGAAGCGGACGCGAGCCTTGTCCAACTCGCCCGCAATGCAGCGCCCAGAATCAAGGCCGCCTCGGAGAAGAGCGTTCCAGTCCCCTCCTCGGAGTTCGGCCTTCTCTTCGACGCGAACGTCCCGGAAGCCACGCGGCGCCAGATGAACGAGGATATAAGCTTCGCCGCCGGGGTTCATGGCTCCGGCGCGTCGAGCCTCCACCAGGCGATCTTCGGACCGGTCAGCGGTCCCGCCTATCGCCAGTTTTTTACCTCGCGCATCAAGTCGGTGGGCCTTGTCGATTCGAAGGATGCCGCAGGCTTGGCGGCCGTCGTTGTGGGGCCGCAGGCGGATCATTCGAAAATGCTTCTTGAATCCAATTACATCAAGGCCAGCGTCCCGCAAATTTACCGCGTGAGCATCCTCTTCCACGAGGCCCGGCATACCGAAGATCAGAACGGCAATTGGCATCACGCCGTGTGCCCGGCCCTTTTAATGGATCCTGACGTCCATCTGGTGGACGCCGAGGATCTTGCCGGCAAGGAAGGCTGCGATAGAAGCGCCATGGGCTCTTATGGCCTCCAAGTCGTCATGCTCAAGAACATCCAAAAGCGTTGCACCAACTGCAGTGATAAGGTCAAGATGGATGCTGGGCTCTTCGGCGACCACTTTTTCACGAGAATCATCGATTCGGAGGCCCAAAACACGCTTCGGCAGGATCTCTACCAGCGTGCGTCGAAGCAGTAAGGCGTGAGACGGGTCTGGCCCCTGGCGTTCCTGCTCTTCTTGGCGTCGCTGGTCGTCTGGCGCGCCTACAGGAAGGCGAGGCAGGCGCGCCGCCACCCGAGGCCGATCGCCGCGCCGCTTGATAGCCGTCGCGGTCCCGATCGACGCCTGCTGGAGGCGGCGGCCCGGGTCCCGTCGCATCCGGAGAGCGCCCCCCTGCGCGCGCGAGCGGCCGCCAATCGGGCGCCGAAGGCGCTGGCCGCGGTCCAAGAGACCCGGCAGGCGGCTGGCGTCGAGACCGCTCCGCGGAGGCAAGGCGCGGCCTTTGAGGCCGCGCAAAAGAAGCTTTCGACGCTCAAGGAGATCCTGGCTTCCAAGAACGACAACGACTCCCGTCTCGACACCGATCCATGGCGAACCAACTCACGCCGCCTGGAGAGC
>JAJYFI010000207.1:1821-3408 GCA_021790955.1 bacterium
TTCGATCATCTTCCCCCCGAGGCGAAGGCGCTCTTTCGAAAGCAATATAGCGAGACTCCCTCGGAGAGGCGAAACGACCGGGGCACCATCGTCTATCTCCTGGCCAAGCCCGGGAATTTGGTCTGCGCCTCGGATTGGGCGTTCCTGACGCAAGTCGAGCAGGAGCCCCCCTGCCAAAGCCTCGAGGATTGCGCAAGGCCCATGGCCGGCGGGGCGGCGCACGAGGAGCCGGGCCTCGATGTCACCCTTGTCTACCCGCAGCTCGTCGCTCTCAAGCAGATGGAGCGCGTTCTGGAAAGCTCCGGGGACGGACGCCTGCCGCCCGGAATGGCCGATCAGGCGCGCGGGGTGGTCGAGGCGGGTGCGGCGTCAAGCTCCAACGAGGTCGCCCGGCTGGCGCGGCGGATTCTGAGCCGCTTCTAAATCCTTTCGAAGTAACGGGCGCGCTCCCAGCAGGTGACGGCCCGTTCAAAGGATTCCAGCTCCGCCTTCGCCGCGTGAAGGTAGTGGCGGTGGACCTCGGGGCCGAACAGCGACTTCGCCACGGCGGACCGCTCCCAGGCCTCGCAGGCCTGGCCTAGAGATTCGGGAACCCGCGGGATGTCGGCCGCGTAGGCGTTGCCGCGAAATTCCGGCCTCGGCCGGAGCCTCTTCTCGATCCCGTGGAGACAGGCGGCGATGGAGGCGGCGAAGGCGAGGTAAGGATTCGCGTCGGCGCCGGGGATTCGGTTTTCGATGCGGCAGGAGCCCCCTTCGCCCAGCGCCCGGAACCCGCAGGTGCGGTTGTCCTCCCCCCACGCGATTCCGGTCGGGGCGAAGCTCGCGGCGCGGTAGCGCTTGTAGGAATTGACGGTGGGCGCGAAAAACAAGGACAGCGGGCGGGCGAGATCCATCCAGCCGGCGAGAGCCGAGCCGAACCGCTCTGATCGGCTCTTCGATTTTTCGTCCCAGAAAAGGTTCCGGCGAGAGGCCTTGTCCCAGAGGCTCAGGTGCAGATGGAAGCTCGATCCGGCGAAAGCTTCGTCGACTTTCGCCATGTAGGTCAGGGCCGCGCCCTTCTGCCAGGCGATCTCCTTGGCGCCGTGCTTGTAGAGGGCGTGGCGGTCGGCCATCTCCAAGGGCTCCGCGTGGCGCAGGTTGATTTCCTGCTGGCCCCGGCCCCATTCCCCCTTGGAGCCTTCGACCGGGATGTCCGCCTTCTCCATCATGTTGCGGATTTCCCTGACGACGAACTCCTCCTTGCTTCCCTGGAGGATGTGATAATCCTCGATGTAGGCCCCCAAGGGCTCAAGGCCGTGGTAGCCCTTGGCCCGCGCCGCGTCGTAGCCGTCCTTGAAGAGATAAAGCTCGAGTTCGGAGCCCACCTGGAATTGAAAGCCCCAAGCCGCGGCCTTTTCGATCTGTCGCCGCAGGATCCTGCGGGGCGAGACCTCGACAGGCTTGCCGTCTTCCCCGACGAGATCGCAGAGCACGATGGCCGTCCCCTCGAGCCAAGGAACGAGCCGGAGCGTTCCAAAATCGGGAGCCATTCGGAAATCCCCGTAGCCTTTCTCCCAGCTCGTCAGCTCATAGCCCTGGACGGGCTCC
>JAJYFI010000208.1 GCA_021790955.1 bacterium
GCCCCCTCGCCCATTCCAAGACCGCGAGGGGCAATAACGCCGCAACGCCCCACCATAAAGACAGCGCCGTGACGCGCTTGGCATCATGACGCTCCAAGAGGGGCCGCCCCCACAAAGAATAGGAGGCGAAGGCGATCCCGGTGAGGACGAGAAGCGCGTCCCCCCGCCAGTGCGGCAGGAGCTTTCCATGGAAGCCCTGGAGGCCGGGGACGCCGTTCACCACGACCACCAGGGACCCCGCCACGGCCATTGCGGCGCCAAAGGCCTCGCGGCTCGAGAGCCGCTCGCCCAGCAGGATCGGCCCCAAGAGCATGATGACGATGGGCTCCACCACCACCAGAATGGCGGCGTTGGTCGTCGTCGACAAGGCGATCCCCCAATTCCCCAGCCAGAACGCCGCTCCGAAGCCCACGATACCCATGCCGGCGACGCTCCAAAATTCCCGCCGGCTTAACGCCGGCCCGCGGGCGCTTCGGCGCAAAACGGGAAGCATGAGAAGCGCGGCGATCAAAAGACGCGTGAAAGCCAACAGGGCCGGTGGCATCCCGTCCAAGGCCACGCGCCCCGCCGCATACGAGGTGGCATAGATGACGTTGGCCGCGATCAAGGCGGCGAAGGCCGGGAACGAACCGCGCCCGTTTAGAAGCATGGTCGTCATTATACACCGCGGCGAGGAGACGACGTCCGCGGCTGGCTTACGGCTGCGAGGGGTGAGGGGTTTGAGCTTCCTGGTTGATCTGCCGGTGGCCCTCCGCCGCGTGGGCCCGAATCTGGCTCGTCGGGACCTTGGGAGCCGCGCAGGCGGCGCCCGCGAGCGCCAAGACCACGATCGTCCGTTTGATCATAAGCTGATCATAGCATCTTAATGAGCGGCGGGGGAGGGCACCGGGGGGGCGGCCCTGCGGCGCTTGGGGACCTTCAAGACCGCCACGGGCGGGAGGCTCGTCACGGCGCGCTCGACCGGAGGCTCCCCCCGAATGGATGGACCGGCCTCCACAGCCGACAGAGGTGCGGGAACGGCGGCGGTCGCCGGCCCGCGAAAGCCGGGCAAAAGGCCGCGTCGCGCGAGCTTGAACCCTAGGATCAGGAGCCCCAAGAAGGCGAGAATCATGCCCAGGCGCCTTGCGCCCGAGCCTCGGCTCCCGCCTTCCCAGAGCATCCGTTGCCTCGCTCGCGTTTAGTTCAGGTAATCGCGCAGGGGCTTGGAGCGCGAGGGGTGGCGCAGCTTCCTTACCGCCTTCGCCTCGATCTGGCGCACGCGCTCGCGCGTCACGCGGAAGACCCGGCCCACCTCTTCCAAGGTGCGGGGGTACCCCGTGTCGATCCCGAAGCGCAGCTTGATCACCTTCGCCTCGCGGTCGGTCAGGGTCGAGAGAATCTTCTCCACCTCGGCCTTGCGCAGGTAGTCGGTCGCGATGTTGGAGGGCGCGGGACCCGACTTGTCCTCGATAAAATCCTCGAGGTAGGAGTCGTCGTCCTCCCCCAAGGGCGTCGCCAACGACACGGGCTCCTGCATGATCTTGAGGACGTTCTTCACCTTGTCCATCGATATGTGCAGCGCCCGCGTGTAGTCCGCGAGAGCCGGGTCGCGCCCGTTTTCCTGGCGGAATCGCCGGGCGACCTTCGTGAGCTTGGCGATGAGCTCCTTCATGTGCACCGGGATGCGGATCGTTCGGGCCTGGTCCGCGATCGCGCGGTTGATCGACTGCCGAATCCACCAGGTCGCGTACGTCGAGAACTTAAAACCCCTCTTGTACTCGAATTTCTCCACCGCCTTCATCAGCCCGAGCCCTCCCTCCTGGATGAGGTCCGAGAGTTCAAGGTTCGAGTTGACGTGCTTTTTCGCGATCGACACGACGAGGCGCAGGTTGGCCTTGATGAGCTTCAACTTGTCGCCCAGGATCGTCTCCTCGAGCGTCACGATCTTGTTTTCCAAATCGAGGAATTTCTCGATCGGGATGGGCAGCGTGTGCTGGATGCGCTCCAGGCGCTCGCTGAGGTCCTTCATGTTCTCCATCGCGGCGTCCAAGGCCTGGGGGGAGAATCCCGTCTTCGCCTTGAAGGCGGGGGCGCGGAGCTTGCCGCGCTTTAACTGCCGGTAGAAGCCCTGGAGCTCCTCATAGGAGAAGCCGTAGCGGTTCTTGTAGCGCTCGAGCTCCTCCTGGATCTCGTGGATCTTGCCGGCCAGGTTCTTGATCTTGTTGGTGAGGCGCTTGACCTTGTCCTGGTTGAGGTTAAGGCCCACGATCTTGAGCACGACGTCGCGGTGGCGCTTCTCGATCGCCTTGTTGATCTGGAGCCGCTGCGCGGGGGAAAGGGTCGGGCTCTTGAGCTTCTCGCGCATGCCGTCCATCACCTTCTCCGACTGGGCGATGTACTGCGCGACCATCTTCATCTTGCGCCGCATGCCGGCCAGCTCCGCCGCGGTCTTGCGTCCGCGGGGCATGAGCTCCTTGGGGGTCATCTCCTGCTGGGCGATCAGCGTCTCCCAGTTGCGGATCTCGCGCATGGCGATCGGGGATTCGAGGACGAGAAGCCGCAGCTCCCGCTCGCGCTCGCGCACGTTGCGGGCGAGCGTCACCTCCTCCTCGCGGTTCAAGAGCGGCACGCGCCCCATCTCGGAGAGGTACATCCTCATCGAGTTGGACACGTCCCCGCCCGAGCCCCACTCCTCGGCGAAGCGCTCCCGTCCCGTCTGGGGGACCGCTTGGGGCTTCTTGCGGTCGACGACCTCGATGCCGAGCTCGTCCAAGGTCCGCATCAGCTCGTCGACCTGTTCCGATTTCATCCGGGCCGAGGAGAGGGAGCGGCTGATCTGCTCCAGCGTCAGGAAGCCGTGCTCCTTCCCCATCTCGATCAAGTTGCGCATCACATGGTTGCCGTCGTTCATCATTGTTGTTGTTTCCTCTATTCGGTTCACTTGCCCGTTCCTTTCAGTTCACGAAGCGCCTGATGATACTCCTCCTGCAGGCGGGAATCGGCGGCGCCCGTCCGGCCCGGGCCGAAGAGAAGGGACTCAAGCTCCCTCACCTTCGCCTGGGCCCTGCGGCGCCGCAAAATCTTGAAAAGCTCCTCCTCGGGCCGCCGCGCGAGCCCCTGCGTCGAGGCGACGAGCAGCGCGCTCGCCGTCTTGCGCTCCTCCTGGGAGAGAGAGGACAAAAGCCTCGCGGGCCAGCCCGCCTCGAAGGGCTTGAGCTTCGCAAGCTCCTCCCAAAGCCGGCGCGCGGGCTCCGTCGCGAAATCCGCGGGGCGCAGGCCCTCGGCGAGCTTGGGCTCCTGGAGGATGAAAAGGAGGATGGAGCGGTCGGGGTCCAGGGGGGAGGCGGCCACCGCGACCGCGGGGGCGGCCGGGGAAGGATTGGCGCTCGCGCGGCGCGCGGCGCGGCCCGCCTCGCGGCGCAC
>JAJYFI010000209.1 GCA_021790955.1 bacterium
CCGATCGCTCGCGAGGGGTCGACGCCGCAGAAGGGAACGAGGGCCTTGAGCTCCGGCTCGGGCGAATCCGCGACCACCCAGACGTCGAAGCCGCTCTTTCTCAGGTAGGAGACGAGATCCACGATCTCCGGCGCGATCCGGATCCCCCTTGGGACCCGGGCGGGGCGCGGATCGTCCAGCGAATCCCTGATCTCCTCGAAGCCGAGCGGACGTTTGACCTCGCCGTTCCAGACCCGCAAGGACAGACCCTCGACGGACTTGGGGCGCAGGCCCGTCAGGAGCCTCGCCAGATAAATCCGGCATTCCTTGCGGCTGACTTGCGAGCATGTCCTGAAATAGGATTCGACCATCAATTTGCGGTAGGTCAAATACGACGGCTCGAGCCGCCAAATCTTGCGCGGAAGCCGGATGAACTTTTCCTCGTCGGAGCGCATCGGCTGGCGCCCGAAGACGACAGGCACCACGCCCCAGAACTCCTCCGAGAAATGAAATCCCGCGTCCGTGGCCAGGTTGAGGAAAATAGAGAAAGCCGAGTCTCCCAAGACGGCTCCCCCGTCCCAATCCAACACGGCGAGAGGAGGACGCTCCGGGTCGTAAGACGGGCGCGATCGCCCTTCCCGTCGAACGAGAGCCTCGATGGCGCGACGGACGTCCTCGCGCCAACGTCCGGGAGCCAGGCCTTCGCGGGCCTTCTCCGTCCCGGCCCCGCCCGGCGCGCGGCGCGGCGATCGGCGTTTCGCAAGTTTGCGGCGCGAGTTGAAGGTCTGTCGGTACTGGTAGTCGGCGAAAGCGGGCGCGCGAAAAAGCCAGGGAAGGAGCGCGGCCCAGAGGAAAAAGAGCCGTCGACGATTTGTCATAGGGAGTTCAATGTTATAAAATGCTCGTCGATAAAAATTCCAAACGTGGAGGAAGAAATCGTCATGGCCGCCAACGAAAGCGCGAAGAAGTCCGACTACCTGAAGGAGCCCATCGTCCACTTCGACGTCGCCAAGCACGACCTCGTCTCGCTTGTCGAGGATATGGGGCGCATGTCCTTCACCGCGCGCGACCTGGCAAGAGCGTCGCAGATCTACGCGCAGATGCTCGCGGAGGACTCCTGCGCCGTGATCCTCTGCCTGGCGGGAAGCCTCTTCTCCTCGGGCCTCAAGCGCGTCGTCTTCGACCTCATCAACAACAACATGGTGGACGCGATCGTCTCGACGGGCGCCAACATCGTCGATCAGGACTTCTTCGAGGCCCTGGGCTTCAAGCACTACCGCGGCACCAAGTGGGTCGACGACCACCGCATGCGGGCGCTGCGCATCGACCGAATCTACGACACCTTCATCGACGAGGACGAGCTGGGCGACTGCGACATGACGATCTCCGAGATCGCCAACACGCTCAAGCCCCAGCCTTACTCCTCGCGGGAATTCATCGAGGAGATGGGCCGCTATCTCTCCGGGCGCAAGCTCAAGGTGAAGGACTCCGTCGTCGCCGCGGCCTACCAGAAGGGCGTGCCGATCTTCGTCCCGGCCTTCTCCGACTGCTCCGCGGGCTTCGGGCTCCTCCACCACCAGTGGCAGAATCCCGAGCAGCACGTCTCGATCGATTCGGCCAAGGATTTCCGGGAGCTCGTGCGCCTCGTGCTCGCGGCCAAGGAGTCGGGGCTTTTGATGCTGGGCGGCGGCGTTCCCAAGAATTTCGCGCAAGACGCCTCGGTCGGCCCCGAGATCCTGGGGCTCGACAGCCGCATGCACAAGTACGCCATCCAGATCACGGTCGCCGACGAGCGCGACGGCGGGCTGTCCGGCTCGACCCTGCGCGAGGCCTGCTCCTGGGGCAAGGTGGACACGGTCCATGAGCAGATGGTCTACGCCGAGGCCTCCCTCGCCTTCCCGCTTCTGGCCTCCTACGCTTACCATAAGGGGACGTGGAAGAAGCGCAAGGCCAAGCGCTTCAGCGACCTGCTCAACACGAAGGACGCGGCGCCGCTGCCGGCCGCGACGAAGTGACGGGGCGGCTCGAAACGTCCGGGCAGCCTCTCAAGGCGGCGACCGAGTTCGTCGAGGGCGCCTTCATGGGCGTCCAGGCGCCTTTTGAGTCCGCGCGCTTCCTTCTCCTCCCCGTCCCCTTCGAGCGCACGACGAGCTACAAGAAGGGCGCCGGCAATGGGCCGGCCAAGCTCATCCAGGGATCCTGCGGGATCGAGCTCTGGGACGAGGAGACGCGGGCCCAGACCTATCTCGCGGGCATCCACACCCTCAAGCCCGTCCCCGTCTACCCCAACGAGCAGGCCCCGACCGCCTTTCCCAAGATCGAGAAGGCGGTCGAGGGCTGGGCCGCGCGCAAGGACAAGACGCTCTTTTCGATCGGCGGCGAGCACTCCATCTCCCAGGCCCTCGTCCCGCCCTTCACGCGGCTTTATCCGGGCCTCTCGATCCTCCATTTCGACGCCCACGCGGACATGCGGGACAGTTTCGAGGGCTCCCCGCACAACCACGCCTGCGCCATGCATCCCCTGGCGAAGCTCTGCCCCATCGTCCAGGTGGGCATCCGCTCGGTAGCCGAGGAGGAGGCGCACTATCTCAACGCCGGCAACGTCCGCACCTTCTTCGCGCATGATCATCCGGATATCGGGCGGCTCATCCCGGAAGTCCTCGACGCGCTGACGGGCGCCGTCTATATCTCCATCGACCTCGACGGCTTCGATCCGGCCGTGATCCCCGGAGTCGGGACGCCGCAGCCCGGAGGGTTCTCGTGGCGCGACGCTCTTTCGCTTTTTAAAGCGGTGATCGAGGCCAAGCACGTGGTCGGCGCCGACGTGATGGAGCTCTGCCCGCTCGAGGACAACGTGATCTCGGAGATCGCCGCGGCGAAGCTCGTCTACCGGATGATGGGTTATCTGCTCGCCAAGGGCCGCGCCGGCCGCAACGGCGCGCGCTGACCATTCGCGGCTCTACCTAAACCAAAGCCAGACACCGCAGAGGACAAAAAAGACCGCCGCCGACCGCCGCATCGCCGCCGGCGGGATGACCCGGCTGAAAACGGCTCCAACGCCGACCGCGACGGCGAGCGAGACCGCGAGAGCGGCGATGGCCCCCGCCCAGACCTGCCAGGGCTTGCGGCTTGAGGCCGCGAGAGCGACCGCCGCGAGCTGGGTCTTGTCTCCCATCTCGGCCAAAAGCACGATCCAAAACGCGCTCGTCAGCACTTTCCAGTCCATGAGTGAATTTCCTCCTCGAAAAAAGTTAGGATTTCGGACTGGACCCGCCGATTTCACGCGGTGCGATAGCCAAGTGGTCCAAGGCGACGGTCTGCAAAACCGTTATTCGCGGGTTCG
>JAJYFI010000210.1 GCA_021790955.1 bacterium
CGAAGGCGGCTGCGACGTCCTCGTCGCGACCTCCGTGATCGAAGTCGGCGTCGACGCCCCCAACGCCACGGTGATGGTGGTCGAGAACGCCGAGCGCTTCGGCCTCGCGAGCCTCCACCAGCTCCGGGGACGCGTCGGACGGAGAGGCCAATCCTCGCGCTGTCTTCTCATCGGCGATCCCAAAAGCGAGGAGGCGGCGAGGAGGCTCGAGGCGATGGAGAGGATCAAGGACGGCTTCCGCATCGCCGAGGAGGACTTGAAGCTTCGCGGCCCGGGGGAGTTCCTGGGAATCGCCCAGCACGGGGACGTGACGCTGCGGGCGGCCGACATCGTCAAGGACGCGGGGATCCTCTCCTGGGCTCGGGCGGACGCCGAGGAGATCTTGTCGCGGGATCCCCGGCTTCTCAACCCCGAGAACGCCGGCCTCCGGGAGACGCTCCTCGCCCGCTATCGAGGGTATTGGAACTGGATCGATTTGGCGTGACGAGAGCATGGCCGCTGTTGCTGCTGTTGCCCGCCGCGGTTTTCGCCGCTCCGCGCGAGGAGGCTCGCGTCGTCGGCTGGGGCCGGGGTTGTTCGGTGGCCGTGGGGGTCTATGACTGGGGGAGGCTCGAGGGCTCGCAGGCGCAATCCCCTTCCGCCGGGCGGGTGGGCACCTTATCGTTGAGGGCCGGCCAAGACGGCGCCAAGGCCGACTGGCGGCTGCGCTGGCGGAACGGGACTTCGTCGGACTGGAGGAACGCGTTCGCGGTTGAGTCGCAGTTGAAAAAGGAGGGATACGCCTCTTCGGGCTTCGATGAAGAGCTGGCCACCGGGCCCTATGCCGCCGGATTCTCCGAGCTTCTTTCGAGCTCCGCGCTCGCGGATTTGGGGCTTTCGCGCCTGCCTTCGGGATATCGCGTGGCGACGATCGATTATCCGCCGGGGCCGGAGGCCTGCGTCTTGGCGATTTTAAAGCCGTATGCGCCTGCCGGAAAAGTCGCGGATTCGGGCCGAGCCGACGGGGCGCTGAAGCTTCTCCTGACGCGGACAGCGCTTCCCTCGCTCAGGACGCTTCGTTCCCGGGCGCATCTTAAAAACGCCGCGGCGCTTCTCCAAGAAGGGAAGATCGAGCCCGCGCTGAGGGAATCGGCGGTCGCGGCGGCCGAGACGCCGGGGGACGCCCAGGCGCGCTATGATCACGCGGCCTTCCTGTGCCTTGACGGCGATATCGAAGGCGCGCTCGCGGAGCTCGGGGCGGCGATCGCGATCGATCCTTCCCTTCGCGCCAGGGCCCCGCAGGACATGCGTCTCGATATCCTGCGGGAGGACCCGCGCTTTTCGAAAATGATGGCGGGAAAATCGTGACGGGGCTTTTCGAGGGCTACTCCAACCGCGGGCGGGAAGACGAGCTCCGAGAAATCCTCTCGCGCCGCCTTCTCGTCCTCGATGGGGCGATGGGGACGAGGATCCAGGCGAGGAATCCCTCGGCGGCCGATTTCGGGGGCGCCGATCTCGAGGGATGCAACGAAAACCTCGCCCTCACCCGCCCGGAATGGATCGCCGCGATCCACCGCGAATATTTGGAAGCGGGCGCCGACATCGTCGAGTCGAACAGCTTCGGCGCCGTGCGCCACGTCCTCGCCGAATACGGCCTCGAGGGGAAGGCCCGCGAGATCGCCTTCGAAGCGGCGAGGATCGCCCGCGAGGAAGCCGCCAGGCTCTCGACGTCCGCCAGGCCCCGCTTCGTCGCCGGAGCGCTGGGGCCGGGGACGAAGAGCATCCTGATCTCCCGGGGTATCGGCTTTGACGAGGTTCGCGCGGCCTACGCCGAGGCGGCGCTGGGGCTTGCGGAGGGCGGGGCCGATTTTCTTCTTTTGGAGACCCAGCAGGACGCCGTGAACGTGAAAGCCTCTCTTTTGGGCTTCGACGACGCCTTCCGGCGGCTGGGCCGCTCGGTCCCGGTCGCGGTGTCGATCTCGATCGAGGCGATGGGGACGATGCTCTGCGGCCAGACGGCGGAGGCGTTGGTGGACGCCCTTTCCCACGCGAAGCTGCTCGCCCTGGGGCTCAACTGCGCGACGGGGCCCGATTTCATGACGGACCACTTGCGCACGATCGCCGAGCTCGCGCCGACCTTCACCCTCTGCTATCCCAACGCCGGTCTCCCCGACGAGCATGGCGGCTACCACGAAACCCCGGCCGGCCTGGCGAAGTCCATGGAGCGTTTCGCGATAGAGGGGTGGCTCAATATCGTCGGCGGCTGCTGCGGGACGACGCCGGAGCACACGAGGCGCATCGCGGCGATGGCGGCCTCCGGGCATTTCCCGCGCAAGCCGCCCCGGGCGTCGCGCCCCGCCGTCTCGGGGCTCGAATCGCTGCCCTTGGAGATTGAGCGCCGGCCGATTCTCGTCGGGGAGAGGACGAACGTCATCGGCTCCAGGCTTTTTAAGGAGAGGGTCGCCGCGGGGGATCTCGACGGCGCCGCGGAGATCGGCCGGCGCCAGCTTCGCGCGGGCGCCCATCTGCTCGACGTGTGCCTCGCCGATCCGGACCGGGAGGAGCGTTCGGACATGGCGGGCCTGCTCGATTCCCTCGTGCGCAAGATCAAGGCCCCGGTGATGATCGACTCGACGGACGCCGGGGTGATCGAGGAGGCGCTCAAGAGGACGCCCGGGAAATCGATCGTCAACTCGGTGAATCTCGAGGACGGCGAGGAGCGCTTTGAGAGCGTGGCGCCCCTCCTGCGCCGCTACGGCGCCGCGGTCGTCGTCGGAGCGATCGACGAGGACAAGGCGATGGGGATGGCGCTCACGCGGGAGCGCAAGCTCGCCATCGCCCGCCGCAGCTTCGAGCTTTTGACCCGAAAATACGGCGTCCCGGCCTCGGACATCGTCTTCGACCCGCTCGTCTTTCCGGCGGGAACGGGCGACAGGAATTATTGGGGTTCGGCGGTCGAGACGGCGGAGGGCGTGCGGCTCATCAAGAGGGAGCTCCCCCAGACGAAGACGATCCTGGGGGTCTCGAACGTGTCCTTCGGCCTTCCTCCCGCGGGGAGGGAGGTCCTCAACTCGGTGTTCCTGCATCTCTGCGTCGAAGCGGGGCTCGATCTCGCGATCGTCAACACGGAGAAGCTCGCCCCCTTCTCGCGGATCCCCGAGGACGACGCCAGGCTCAGCCTCGAACTGCTGCGCTGGAAGGGTCCCGGCGACCCGTCCTTTCCGGCCGGCTACGACCCCGTGCAGGCCTTTACGGAGCGTTTCCGGGCCGCCAAGGCGGCCGCTTCGTCCCCGGACGGCCGCCGCAAGCTTCCCGTGGAGGAGAGGCTTTCACGGG
>JAJYFI010000014.1 GCA_021790955.1 bacterium
CGGCGATCTCCCGGACGAAGTCCTTCGCCGAGACGTCCTTGGCGGCCGTCCCTCCCGCGTAATAGATCTCCGGCATCCACAGCCGGTCCTGGGGACGCAGCGCCGACGCGAAAGCGTCGATGAACTCCCTTTTCATGAAGCGCGCGGGGAAAAATCCATGCAGTTGAAAGACCGCCAGGACGCGCTTGGCCCGCAGCTGGGCGGCCGCGAGAGCCGCGGCCACCTTCGCCGGATTGTGGGCGAAATCGTCGACGACCTCGACGTCTCCGGCGCGGCCCACGACCTCGAAGCGCCGGGAGATCCCCTCGAACTCCCTCAGCGCCGCCGCCGCCTTCTCCAGCGGAACGCCGCAGAGCCTCGCGGCCGCGGCCGCCGCGAGGGCGTTCTCGGCGTTGTGCCTGCCGGGAGACGCGACGGCGAAGGAGACGGCCCCGATCTCGAAGCTCGATCCCGCCGGCCCGAGAACGAGCTTCTCCCCGCGCAGCTCGCCGCGTCCGAAGCCGAAGCTCCGCGCGCCCTCCTGGAAGGGCTCGAGACCGGGGGCGTCGGCCGACAAGAAGGATTTCGATCGCGACTTGAAATCGGAGAACATCCGCTCCAGCTCCGGGATTTCCTTGTGGTCCTTGGAGATATTGAGGAGGACTCCGAGTTGAGGGCGGTAGCGGACAAGCGTCCCGTCGCTCTCGTCGGCCTCGACGATCAGCCACCGGGACTTGCCGCGCCGGGCGTTCCCGATGAGGCCGCGCCTTTTCAGGCCGACGAGCTCTCCTCCCGTGATGATCGAGGGGTCGAAGCCGGCATGGTCCAGGATTTCAAAGAGCATCCCCGCGACGGTAGACTTGCCGCTCGTCCCGGCGATCGCGATCGAGCGGAAGCCCTCGACGCGGGAGGAGAGCTCGTCGGCCCGGTGACGGACGGGGATGCCGAGGCCCTTGGCTCGAGCCAAATCAGGGACGCGCTCCTCGATCGCCCCGGAGGCGACCAGGTAATCCGGCTTGTCATGAAGGAAGACGCTGCCGTCCTGGGGGAAAACCCGGAGACCCAGCGCTTCGAGCTTGCCGCGGACGCCGCCGCTTTCCCCGCGGTCGAAGCTCCGATCCGAGCCTGTCGCCCGGCCTCCGCCCATGAGGTGGAACTGCGCCAGCGCGCTCATCCCGCTTCCCGCGACGCCGACGAAATGGACCAGGTCTCCCCCGCGCATGCGCCGATTCTCCCCTATCGGAGCCGAAGACGTCAAGCGCGCCGGCGCGCCGGGTCTCCCGAGCATTCGACGCTGAAGTCCCGGCCTTCCCAGCGGCCCTCCTCGGTCCAATAAAAAGTGAACCGGATCGGGGCCTTCTGGCCCTTGCCGATAAAAATGTCAACGTAATGGATGCCGACTTCCGTGGCGATCGACTCGGTGTCGCGGGAATTCCGCCATTCATCGCGGGTCCAATGGAGCATAAAGGCGGTCGGGCGCTGGATTCTCAGCGTCGTATCGGCGGCCACGGCGGAGGGTTGGCGGCGGAACTTCCATATCTCAAGTTTTTTCCTGGGTTTGCCCGATAGGTAGCGGCTGGCGACGGCGTCGATGCGGTCGAAGATCTTGCCGTCCTGGACCGACCGGAGGAGCTTGATATATTCGGCATGGGCCCACAAAAGGGGCATGGCCGAGGCCGTGGGCTGGCCCGGACTCATCCGGCTTCCCGGGAACTCCGGCTCGTCCCAGATTTGCTCCGGCAGCATCCCGCCCCGCGAGGCGAAGCCCTCCAGGGCCTTGACGTAAGGACGCGTCGATCGGCCCGCGGCGAGCTCGTAGTGCCCGCGCTCTCCGGTCAATAAAGGCCAGGCGCGCCCCTTCCCCCATCCAAGGTAAGGCGCCCCGTCGGAGCGTTGGCCGTAGCCGTCGTGGTTGTATCGCCTCCAGCAGGGGCCGAAGGGCGTGTCGACCTTGAGAAGCGCGTCGACGACTCGGAGCGAATCTTCGATCAAGGGGGATCCCGGCCGCCGGATGCCGTAGCGGACCAATTCCAGGAAGCCGGCGTCGACGATGTCTTTGGCGGGAAATTGAAAGGGCTCGCCTGGGGCGCGGTTGCGAATCTCAAGGATGCCGGCGTTGGGGTCTTCGCAGGGCTGGGGATTTCGGGGATCCACCGGATGGATGCGGATGAAATGCCTGGGAATGCCGGGAACAAGGGACCCCTGGGTGGTCGCCGTCCAGGCTTCAATGCGAGCCTCGAGGAAATCGGCGTAGTCCTCAAGAACTTCCGCCGTGTTGAGGTGTTGGCGCTGCCGCGCGAATTGGGCCGCGCAGATGAGAGCGGCGATGTTGCAGGCCAGGGTCGAGGGCGAGTAGCCGCTGTTTTCCTCCCAGCGCTCTTGCGGCGTGGCCGGACCTTGATGGATCAAGTATTGGGCGGCCTTCAAAACCATGGGATAGGGGTCGAAGTCCCCGAGGCCGCCCTGCTCTTGCAGCCGCCATGCCAGAAGTATCGGGAACGAGGCTTCGTCGAGTTGGACGCCGCGCCAGTAAGGCTCCCCGTTGATCCAGAAATTCTGATAAAAGCCTCCGTCGGGAAGTTGGGATGCGGCCAGAAAGATGAGGGATCGGCGGGGAGTGTCCAGATTCCCGGCCGCAAGCAGCGCCATCGCGCTCTGGCATAAATCCCGAGTCCATACGAGGTGGTATCCCCCAAGCCCGTCCTCGTCCCCGCGGCTTTCCCCCCAAGGAATGCTCATCGCCGCGATCATGGCGCCCGGATAGCTTTTATCCTCGTGCGCCAAAATCAGGCTGCGGCTGGTGCGCAAGAGGCGGCCGTGGTCCCCCGAGGCCTTTTCCATGTCGACTCGGTTCTCGGCCGTTCGCCGCCACTGCTCTTGGAAGCGGCGTTTTTTCGACGGGTAGGGGGCCGCCAACGATTGGATGAGGGCGTTGCTCGCGTCGTGGAGCCCGAACCCAAAAGAGAGGCCCAAGGTGAATTCCCTGCTTCGGGAAATGTCGATCTCTCCGGTCAGCGCCACATTGCCGTCGAGGGCGGCGTCGAACTCCCAATCCATGCGGAGATCGTCGTGGAGATCCGTCCAGCCGTCGCTCGCCCCGACGTAGCCGCAGGAGGTCCGCGCGAATGGGATCGTGGCCCCCAAAGCGGCATGAAGATGGCCTTTGTAGGCGATGAGCAGCTCCTTGCCGGCCATCCGGGCTTTGACGGCGTTATTGCCCCACCCCCTGCCGCCAAGGTGGGGGGCTAAAAGGACGAACAGCCGCAGCTTCCTCAAAAAAGATTCCTCTCCTTCCAATCGCGTCCGAAGGAGCACGCAGGAAAGATGGGGGTCGGTGATGACTTCCTTGACGATCCGGTAACGTCCCCTGGGGTCGCTGTTGATGAGGCTGTAGCCGAGAGTGTAGGCGTTGATGTACTCTACCTTGTGCTCCAGGTCGCGCTTTTCCTCGTGAAAGAAACTTTCGCCGTCGGTCGCGAGATATTGGAGATCCCGGATCTGGGGGGAGTCCACGGTGGGGAAATAGACCTCGTTGACGATGCCTCCGGACAGGGTCGCCCAGACGCGGCTTGCCGTGTGGTAGGCGGTGACGATCCCTTCCTTTTTGCTGTGAGTCCAGCAGGGAGTCATTCCGGGCTTTCCAAAAGCCGTCCCTTCGCGGCGGCTCGGCCCCTCCGGCCTATTGTCAATCATGCCAAAACAGTATAACATAAACATATGCAATTAATGAGCATGATAAAATATTTAAACATATATATAAATCGAAGCGCGCTCGCAAAATCGGCGGCAAGGGGAGGGGGCTGATGCAATTGGGCATCGTCGGTCTGGGGAGGATGGGCTCCAACATGGCGCGGCGGCTCATGAAGGCGGGCCATGCCTGCGTGGTCTTCGACGTCCATCCCGACGCGGGGCGCGAACTGGCCCGGGAAGGGGCGGCGGCCGCGGCCACGCTCGAAGAATTGTGCCGGAGCTTGCGGCCGCCGCGCGCGGTATGGCTCATGCTTCCCGCCGCGGTCGTCGACCAGACGCTTGAGAAGCTTTCGCCCCTCCTCTCCCGCGGCGACGCCGTCATCGACGGGGGCAACTCCCATTACCACGACGACATCCGGCGCGCGAAATCCCTCGCGGCCCAGGGACTCCACTATCTCGACGTGGGGACCTCCGGGGGGGTCTGGGGCCTCGAACGGGGCTATTGCCTGATGATCGGCGGGGAGCCCGACCCGGTCCAGCGCCTCGATCCCGTCTTCGCGTCGCTCGCGCCCGGCGTCGGCGCCGCGCCCAGGACTCCGGGACGCGAGGGCGTCGTCGGCGCCGAGGAGCGCGGCTACATCCACTGCGGCCCTTCGGGGGCCGGGCATTTCGTCAAGATGGTGCACAACGGCATCGAATACGGGCTCATGGCGGCCTACGCCGAGGGGCTCAACATCCTGCGTCGCGCCGGGGTCGGCCGGGAGTCCGCCAAGGAGGACGCCGAGACGACTCCTCTGCGCCATCCGGAATATTACCGGTACGATCTCGACATCGCCGGCATCGTGGAGACGTGGCGCCGGGGGAGCGTGATCGGTTCCTGGCTGCTGGATCTGGCGGCCGCGGCGCTGGCGCAAAACCCCCGTCTCGACGCCTTTCAGGGCCGCGTCTCCGATTCCGGAGAGGGGCGCTGGACGCTGCAGGCCGCGATCGACGAGGGCGTGCCAGCTCCGGTCCTCGCCGCGGCCCTTTCCCAGCGCTTCGCCTCGCGGGGCGCCGAGGAGTTCGCCGACAAGCTTCTCTCCGCCTTGCGCTATGAGTTCGGAGGGCACCAGGAGAAACGCTCATGAGAACGTCCGCTCATTCCGATGCCGTGGTTTTTTTCGGCGCGACGGGAGATCTCGCCTATAAAATGATCTTCCCCGCCCTCCAGGGCCTGGTGAAGGCGGGCCGGCTCTCCGTCCCGGTCCTCGGCGTCGCCCAGCCCCGCTGGAGCGACGAGCAGCTGCGGGCGCGGGCGCGAGACAGCATCGCGGAGCACGGGGGGATCGATGAGGCCGCGTTCGCCAAGCTCTCCCGCCTTCTCCGCTACGTCCACGGAGATTACAACGACGCGGACACGTTCAGGCGCCTTGCCCGGGCCCTCGGCGTCTCCCGCCGGCCGCTGTACTATCTGGCGATCCCGCCGGCGCTCTTCCCCTCGACGATATCCCGTCTCAAAAGCGTTCCCGGCTACAAGACGGCCCGCGTCGTCGTTGAAAAGCCTTTCGGCAGGGACCTCCCGTCCGCGAGGGCGCTCAACCGGCTTTTGCTGTCTGAATTCCGCGAATCGAGCATTTTCCGCATCGACCATTACCTGGGCAAGGAGCCCGTCCAGAACCTGATGTATTTCCGCTTCAGCAACTGGTTTTTGGAGCCCCTCTGGAACCGGGATCACGTCAAAAGCGTCCAGATCACGATGGCCGAAAATTTCGGCGTGAGAGGGCGCGGCAAGGTCTACGATGAGATGGGCGCGATCCGCGACGTCGTTCAGAATCACATGCTGCAGGTCGTCGCCTGCCTGGCGATGGAGCCTCCGCAAGAGTTCAGCCCCGAGACGCTGCGCGATGAGAAAGCCGCGCTCCTCAAATCGATCGCTCCCCTTGGAAAAGACGACGTGGTGCGGGGGCAATTCCGGGGCTACCGCAAGGAGCCCGGCGTGGCGCCCGACTCCCGTGTCGAGACCTTCGCCGCCCTTCGCCTTCGATTGAAGGCCCCGCGATGGAAGGGAGTGCCTTTCTTCATCCGCGCCGGCAAGTCCCTGGCGGCCACCTGCACCGAGGCCTTGGTCGAGTTCAAGGCTCCGGCGCGGACGGCCTTTGGAGAACGGCTCCTGGGCCGCGGAGACGTCAATTACCTGCGTTTCCGTTTGGGGCCCAAGGTCGCGATCGCGCTCGGCGTGCGCTCCAAAACGCCCGGGGAGCCGATGATGGGGGAGCTGTCGGAGCTGGTCGCCGTGGACCGGCACGCGGGAGAAATGGGCCCCTATGAGCGCCTCTTGGGCGACGCGATGCGCGGCGAGGCGATGCTGTTTGCCCGCGAGGATTCCGTCGAGGCGGCATGGCGGGTGGTGCAGCCCGTTCTTGGCGACCAAGTCCCCTTGCGCGAATACGATCCAGGCACCTGGGGCCCCTCGCAGGCCGACGGACTGGCGGCGCCTTACGGCGGCTGGCATAATCCGGGCGTCGACGGCCGGGGAGCCGTCTCATGACGCAGGCCGAACTCGACGCTCTCTGCGTCAACACGCTGCGCTTCCTCTCGGTCGACATGATCGAAAAGGCCCGCTCCGGGCATCCGGGGCTGCCGATGGGCGCCGCGCCGGCGGCCTACGTCCTTTGGACCCGCTTCCTGCGCCACAACCCCCGCAATCCATCCTGGTGGGATCGGGACCGCTTCGTCCTGTCCGCGGGGCACGGATCGGCGCTGCTCTACGCCCTGCTCCATCTCACGGGCTACGACCTTCCTCTGGCGCAGCTCCAAAGCTTCCGCCAATGGGGGAGCTTGACCCCGGGACATCCCGAAAGCCACCTGACGCCGGGCGTCGAGGCGTCGACGGGGCCGCTCGGCCAGGGTTTGGGCAACGCGGTGGGCATGGCGATCGCCGAGTCGCATCTCGCGGCGCGCTACAACCGTCCCGGCCACGATCTCTTCCGGCATTTTACCTACGTCCTGGCCGGCGACGGCGACATGATGGAGGGAATCCAAAGCGAGGCGGCGTCCTTGGCCGGGCATTTGAGGCTCGGGCGGCTCATCGTCCTCTACGACGACAACAGCGTGACGCTCTCGGCGTCGACCTCCATCGCCTTCACGGAGGACGTCGGCGCGCGATTCCGCGCCTGCGGCTGGCATACCCAACGGGTGGAAGACGGAAACGACCTGGGAGCGATCGAGAACGCCATCCGGTCGGCTCAGGAGGCCGCCGACCGTCCTTCCTTGATCTCGGTTCGGACCATCCTGGGTTACGGGGCTCCCGGCCTGCAAGGCACCTTTGAGGCGCACGGCAGCCCCTTGGGCCCCGATGAGACGCTGAAAGCCAAGAAGAATCTTGGATGGCCTGAGCGGCCTTCCTTTTATATCCCCCAGGAGGCGCTGGCTCGATTCCGCGAGGCGACGGCGCGAGGCGAGGAGCTGGAAAGGGCCTGGCGGCGTCGGTTCGAATCCTTTGAGGCCGAATTTCCCGAGCTGGCGCGGGAGCTGCGCCGGCGCTGGCGCGGGGAGCTGCCGGCGGGATGGGACGCCAAGCTGCCGGCGTTTCCGGCCGACCCCAAGGGACCGGCCACGCGCCAAGCCTCCGGCGCCGTTCTGCAGGAAATCGCGAAGGCCCTCCCCGAGCTTCTCGGCGGCTCGGCGGACCTCAATCCCTCGACGCACACGGCCCTTAAAGACGGCGGCGACCTCGAAAGCCCGGAGCGAACCCCGGACGGAGTCCAGGGAAGGGCCGGCGGGAGCTGGTCCTACGCGGGCCGCAACATCCATTTCGGCGTGCGCGAGCACGCCATGGCGGCCGCGGTCAACGGACTGGCCTACCACGGCGGCTTCATCCCCTTCGGGTCGACTTTCCTCGTCTTCTCGGACTACATGCGGCCGTCCATCCGGCTGGCCGCCCTGGCCAAGATTCCTTCGATCTTCGTTTTCACCCACGACAGCGTCGCGGTCGGGGAAGACGGCCCGAGCCACGAGCCGGTCGAGCAGATGGCGTCCTTGCGGGCGATCCCGAACCTGCTCGTCATCCGCCCCTGCGACGCCAACGAGACGCGCTGGGCCTGGCAGACGGCTCTGAAGCAGCGCGGCCGGCCGACCTCGATCATTCTTTCCCGCCAGAGCGTCCCGACGCTCGACCGCATGCGCTATGCCTCGGCCGAACATCTCTCGCGCGGCGCCTACGTTCTCAACCCGGAGGCGGGCCAGCCCTTCGACGTGCTCCTCATCGCGAGCGGATCCGAGGTCGGCCTGATCGTCGCTGCGGAACCGCTCCTCAACCAGGCGGGGGTGCGCGCTCGCCTCGTGTCGATGCCTTCCTGGCGTCTTTTCGAGGAGCAGACTCGGGACTACCGCGAAAGCGTGCTCCCCGAGAAGTTCGCGGCGCGCCTGGCGGTGGAGGCCGGTTCCCCCTTGGGCTGGGAGCGCTGGACGGGATCCTCCGCCGGCATCCTCGCTCTCGACTCCTTCGGGGCTTCCGCGCCTGGCGGGACGGTGATGAAGGGGCTTGGCTTCACGGTCGAGCGCGTCGTCGAGAGCGCCCTGGCGATCGCGGGGCGAAGGACGGCCGCATGAAGATCGCAGAACTCAACGGAAAATACCGCCAGTCCGTGTGGCTCGATTACATCCGCCGCCGCCTGCTTGAAAGCGGGGAATTCGCCCGCCTTGTCGCGCAGGACGGCATCACCGGCGTCACGTCGAACCCGTCTATCTTGGAGAAGGCCATCGCGGGCAGCACCGACTACGACGACGATCTCAAGGGATTCGAAAAGCGAGGCGACCACGCGGCGGCCGAGATCTACGAGCACTTGGCGATCGCCGACATCCGGCGGGCGGCGGACATCCTGCGCCCTGTCTATGACGCCGCGGACGGGAGGGACGGCTTCGTGAGCATGGAGGTCTCCCCCTACTTGGCGAGCGACACGACCCAAACGCTCGCCGAGGCCCGACGCCTCTGGAAGGCCGTCGGCCGGGAAAATCTCATGATCAAGGTTCCGGCCACGCCCGAAGGGCTCCCCGCCATCCGGGCGCTCATCGCCGAGGGGATCAACGTCAACGTCACGCTTTTGTTCTCCCGCGACGTCTACCGGAAGGTCGCGGGCGCCTACATGGACGGCCTTGAAGACCGGGTGAGGGGCGGGGGAAGCCTTGGAAGGCTCGCGAGCGTGGCGAGCTTCTTCGTCAGCCGCATCGATACCGCCGTCGGCAAGATCCTCGAGGAACGCATGGCGCGGGCGACTTCGGCCGAGAAGAAGTCCCTGGAGTCCCTCGCCGGGAAAGCCGCCATCGCGAACGCGAAGCTGGCTTACCAGGACTGGAAGGAGCTTGGCGCCGGCGCGCGCTGGCGGTCTCTGGAAAAGCAGGGCGCCCGTCCCCAGAGGCTCCTTTGGGCGAGCACGAGCGCCAAGGATCCGCGGTTCCGGGACGTCGTCTACGTCGAGTCCCTGATCGGGCCGGACACGGTCGACACGATCCCGCCTGAGACCCTCGACGCCTTCCGCGACCACGGGGAAGGGGCGAACCGCCTGGAATCGGGCCTTGAAGAGGCGCGCGGGACGTTGCGGGCTCTTGAGGGGCTGGGGATTTCCATGGAGGACGTGACGCGGCGTCTGCTGGGGGAAGGGGTTCGGGCGTTCTCCTCCTCCTTCGACGAGTTGATGGCCTCGATCGAAAGGAGGCGCGACGACGTCCTTAAGTCCGCCCTGGACCGGATGACGATGAGGCTGCCGAAAGCTCTCGAAAGCCGGGTTCGGGAGGTCCTGGAGGATTGGCGGTCGGGGGGGAAGGTCCGCCGTCTTTGGGCGCGCGACGCCGCCCTCTGGACCGGCCACGACGAGGCGAAATGGCTTGACTGGCTCGGCATCCCCGGCAAGGAGGAGTCGGCGGGGGCCGATCTCGCGGGATTCGCGGATCAGGTCAAGGCCCGCGGCTTCGGTCATGCCGTGGTTTTGGGCATGGGCGGATCGAGCCTCTGCCCCGAGGTCCTTTCCCGGGTTTTCACATCCGCGGCGGGCTTCCCGCGTCTGCTCGTCCTCGACTCGACCGATCCCGCCCAGATCCGGTCCCTGGAGGCCCGTATCGACCTGGGGAAGACCCTTTTCATCGTCTCCAGCAAGTCCGGCACGACGCTCGAGCCCAATATCCTGATGGATTATTTCCTCGACCGCGTCTCTTCGGCGATCGGACGGGCGGAGGCGCCCTCGCGTTTCATCGCGGTCACCGATCCCGGATCCGCCCTCGAGCGGACGGCCCAGTCTCGCGGCTTTTGGCGGATTTTTCCCGGGGAGCCGGGAATCGGCGGCCGCTACTCCGCCATGTCGCACTTCGGGATGGTGCCCGCGGCCGTCATGGGCTTGGACGTGGCCGGCTTTCTTGATCGCGCCGCGCGGATGGTCCACGCCTGCGCCTCGTGCGTGCCTCCGCGGGAAAACCCCGGAGTTCTTCTGGGGGCTATCCTGGGCTGCGCGGCCCTCGCGGGCATGGATAAGGCGACGATCGTCGCCTCTCCGGCGATCGCGCCGCTGGGGGCTTGGCTCGAGCAGCTCCTGGCGGAATCGAGCGGCAAGGACGGCAAGGGCCTCATCCCGGTCGACGCCGAGCCGTTTCCCGCCTCCCCGGAGCGCTACGGCGACGACCGCCTCTTCGTCTACGTGCGCGCGGATCAAGCGCCGGCTTCCGAGCAGGAAAAGTTCGTCGCGGCGCTGGAGGCGGCCGGCCGGCCGGTCGTGCGCATCTCGGTGGCGGAGGCCCTGGATGTGGGGCAGGAATTTTTCCGCTGGGAGATCGCCGCCGCCGCCGCCTGCGCGATCCTGGGCGTCAACGCTTTTAACCAGCCCGACGTCGAGGCCAGCAAGGTGCGCGCCAGGGATTTGACGGACGCCTTCGAAAAATCGGGATCTCTGCCGGCGGAAACTCGCTTTGCCGCGGAGGGAGCGCTGTCGCTTTTCGCCGCCGAGGGGCATCGCGCGGCCCTTGAGCGGGCGGCGGGAGGGCGCGGGGACTTGGCGGCCGTCCTGGCGGCGCATGTGAGCCTCCTGCGGCCCGGAGATTATCTGGGGCTGCTCGCCTACATGGAGCGAAGTCCCGAAAACGAGCGCCGGCTCCAGGAGATCCGGCGTCTCGTTGTCGAGCGCCTCGGCTCGGCCACCTGCCTCGGTTTCGGCCCCCGATTCCTGCATTCGACGGGGCAGGCTTATAAAGGAGGGCCCAACAGCGGCGTTTTCCTCGAGCTGACCTGCGACGATCCTTCCGACCTCGCTATCCCGGGCCGGCGGCTGAGCTTCGGCGTCGTGAAGGCGGCGCAGGCGCGAGGAGACTTCGATGTCCTGGCCTTGAAAGGGCGCCGGGCCCTGCGGGTGCATTTGGGCGCGGACGTCTCCCGGGGGCTTGAGGAGCTGACTCGGGCGATCGAGCGGGCTTTGTGGTAGATGGTGCGAGGGCCCCGGCGGGCGCCGGTCGTCTTTCTGCTCGACGTCGACAACACCTTGCTCGACAACGACCGCGTCACGGAAGACCTCCGAGCGCATTTGACGCGCGACTTCGGGGCCGAGAGGCAGGGGCGCTATTGGGCGATCTTCGAGAAGCGCCGCTCGGAATTGGGCTACGCCGATTACCTCGGCGCCCTGCAGGCCTATCGGGCGGAGAACCCCCGCGACCCCCACATGCTTCGCATGTCCTCGTATCTTCTCGATTATCCCTTCGCCGAGCGCCTGTTTCCCGGGGCGCTCGACGTGATCCGGCGCCTATCCGCGCGAGGCCCCGCCGTCATTCTTTCGGACGGCGACGCCGTCTTCCAGCCTCGCAAGGTCGAGCGTTCGGGCCTCCATGACGCCGTCCATGGCCGGGTCCTGATCTACATTCACAAGGAGAAGGAGCTCGACGACGTCGAGAGCCGCTTCCCGGCGCGGCGCTACGTGCTCGTCGACGACAAGCTGCGCATCCTGGCGGCCGCCAAAACGTTCTGGGGGCCGCGCTTGACGAGCGTCTTCGTGCGGCAAGGGCATTACGCGCGCGATCCCGCGACGATCGCCTCCTATCCGCCGGCGGACGTGGCTGTCGAGCGCGTCGGAGACCTGCTTGATCGCGAACTCGCTTTTTTGATGAGGGGATAGACGTAATCGATGGATACGAAATGCGGGCCCGTCAAGGGAGGAGGGAGGAGCACTCCCATGTCCGCGGTGAGAAAAACAGCGCCTTTGGGCTTATTTTCGGCCAGCCATTTTTTGTAGGCGGCCTTGGCCGCGGCCATGCTCGGAAATCCGTCGCGATAGTAGCGGCGGATGGGCTGGAGCCGGTATCCCGGCTCCGCACCATAAACGAGCCGGAAGGCGTATTCCCAGGGTCTTGCAGGGACGAAGCCCAAAACCTTGCCGCCGGGCCCCTTCTTTTTCTCGAACTGCTTAAAGGTTGGCATTTTGAAGACTTGGGCTTCGAAGATCATGTAATGGGCGACCTCCAACGCGCTGAGCATGCGTCGCATCGTGAGCAGGGAATCCGCCTTATTATGCACTTCCCGGCTGAGGTAAAGCGCGCCGACGTCGCCTGGCCTCATGCGACGGTGGATCTCAAAGTCGGCCGCGCGCGCGGCGCTCGCGGAGCCGATGAATATGCCCGCGATTGCAAGCGTCGCCAAGAGCAGGGACTGCCCGGGTAATTGTCGTGTGTTCATTGTCCTGTCCAGTTCAAATCGAAACATTTGACAGCTCCGATCTGTTGACGGTTCTCGTCTCCGACGGCCCCAATGGGGCCGTGTCCCACTCTTCGT
>JAJYFI010000211.1 GCA_021790955.1 bacterium
TCGATCTCGGCCCCGGCGTCGACCAGCGGCCCCCCCTCCATGTCGAAGATATAGCGGGAGGCGTATCCCAGCGCCTGATAGGAAGCGGAAGGCTCGGCCGCCAAGGACGATCGGAACTGAGCGGCGGCGGAGGCGTCCGCCGTCAGGACGAGACGATCAAGGGCCGCCACTTGGACCATCTCGCCGCCGCCGATGTAACCGTTGCTGAAGATTTGGTCGAACGACGACGAGGTCCCCGCGTCGAGCTTGCGCAGCCAATGGTGGTAACCGCCGAGGACGTAGGGGGTGAACATCCAGGACTCGCCCGCCGAGAAGCCCTTGCCGAGCCTCAGGCTCAAGTCGTAGACGGAGTCGTCGCTCGTCGCGCTCACCAAGCTCGAGGACAGCCCCGCCGGCGGAAGAGGCTCCGGCAACCCGTAGCCGGAGTAGGCCGCGGCGCCCTGGATGAACCGATAGGAAGCTCGGGCGTACCAATCGCCGCCGGCTCCCAAGAGGGAGCCCATATAGGACAGGGCGGCCTTGCCGCCGCGCCGATAGCCCGTCTCAAGGTCGAGATACTTCGCGGTGGAAGGGCAGGCGCCGACGAAGATGCAGTCGTTGGAAGGCTCCCCGTAGTCGAAGCGCGTCAGCTCGTAGGAAACCGAGAGGCTATTGTCGACGGCGAGGATGTCCCCGATGCGCGACGGAGCGTCCAGGGCGGGATCCTCGGAGGGGAAACCTTGCGCCGACGCACCGACGGCCGCGCCGGCGACCAGCCACGCCTCTAAGAGGAAAAGCGCGAGCCGCCGCATGAGCTAAAGACGGTAGCAAAATCAACGTCAGCGCAGGGGAATGGGCAGTTATCGAGGATTTATGGCAAAATGCCGTCATGAAAGCCGTCGTCCTGGAGCGGCCGGGCGGTCCCGAAAACCTGAAATCCGTCGAGCTTCCGGACCCCAAGCCGGGGCCCGGCGAAGTGCTGCTCCGGGTGCGGGCCTGCGGGATCAACCACCTCGATCTTTGGGTGCGGGAAGGCCTTCCCGCCTACAAGATCACCCTCCCTCATATTTTGGGCTGCGATGTCGCAGGCGAGATCGCGGAGCTGGGCCCCGGCGTCTCCGATTTCAAACCCGGGGACCGAGTCGCCGTTTCCCCCGGAAGATCCTGCGGCGCCTGCGAGTTCTGTTCCGCGGGGCGCGAGAGCCTCTGCCCCGAATTCCACGTCATCGGCGCGGACGGAGGGCCCGGGGGCTACGCGGAGCGGCTCGTCACCCCGTCGCGCCGCCTCCTGCCGCTGGCCGCCGGCCTGAGCTTCGAGGAGGCGGCGGCCTTCCCCCTCACCTTTCTCACCGCCTGGCACATGCTCGTGACGCTCGCCCGTCTGCGCGCGGGCGAGACGGCACTCGTCTTGGGCGCGGGATCCGGAGTCGCGGTCGCGGCCGTCCAGATCGCGAAGCTCTGCGGCGCGACCGTCATCGCCGCCTCGACCTCGGAACCCAAGCTCGATAAGGCCAAAAAGCTCGGGGCGGACGCGGGGTTTCTCGTCGGGAAGGGGGATTTCTCCCGGGACCTGCGCCGTCTCACGCACGGGCGCATGGCCGACGTCGTCTTCGAGCACGTGGGCCCCGCGGTCTTTGAGTCCGCGATCAAGAGCCTGCGACCGGGAGGCCGCCTCGTCACCTGCGGGGCGACTTCGGGCCCCGAGGCGAAGCTCGATCTCCGCTACGTCTTCTCGCGCGAGCTTACCGTCCTGGGCGCGCGCATGGGAAGCCAGGCGGAGATGCGGACCGTCGCCCGGCTCGTCAACGAGGGTCGGCTCAAGCCCGTCGTCGACAGGACCTTTCCGCTCTCCCAGGCGGCCGACGCCCACCGCTATCTCGCCCAAAAAGGCCAATTCGGCAAAGTCGTCCTCAAGGTTTGAATTCTAAAAAAAAGCCGCCGGTTTGGCTCTGGACGCTTTTCGGGCTCTCCCTGACAGCCCCCTTTTGGAAGCTCGGCGGACCTCTCATCGAAGTCGACGACGCGCGCTACGCGGAGGTCCCGCGCGAGATGGCGGTTTCCGGGGACTGGGTCGTTCCGCACTTGGACGGGTTCCCCTACGTCGAAAAGCCTCCGCTGATCTACTGGCTCCCCGCCCTCTCCTATAAGTTTTTCGGCGTCTCGGAGACGAGCGCGCGCCTCCCCTGGGCCCTCTCGGCCTTGGCGGGGATTCTCGCGACGGCCTGGCTTGGAGCGTTTCTCTTCGATCTCGAGACGGGACTCGCCGCCGCGATCATCCTCGCCTCGACGGGCTTTTACTTCTTCCTGGGCCGCTACCTCACCCCCGACATCCCGCTCACCGTCTGCCTGCTCGGCTCCTGTTGCATGATTTTCAAGCTCGCCGAGGGCTTCGGCGGTCGGGCCGCGGCCGCGTTCGCCTGGGTCTTCGCGGGGCTATCCTTCTTATGCAAGGGGCTCATCGGCTTCGTCTTTCCAGGAATCTGGGTCGCGGCGGTCGCGTTGCTCTATCCGGCGACGCGGTCGGGCTTGAAGCGCCTGCTCGACCCATGGGGGATCGCCGCGGGGGCGGCCGTCGTCCTTCCGTGGCTGCTCCTCGTCGAGGCGCGCCGCCCGGGCTTCCTGCATTTTTTCTTTATCGAGCAGCAATTTGAGCGCTACCTCACCGCGAAATACCATCGCGGCCAGCCCTGGTACTTCTACCCGGCCCTTCTCCCCCTCCTGGCGCTCCCCTGGACGGGCGCCGCGGCCTCGGGAGCGGCGCGCGCCGCGAGATCGTGCCGGCCGGCCGGCGGGAAGGACGTGGATTTCAAGGCGCCGGCGCTTCTCTTGTGGGTCCTCCTCGTCGTCGCCTTCTTCACGCCGTCCCACTCCAAGCTCGTGACCTACGTCCTCCCCGTCATGCCCCAGATCGCGCTGCTCGCGGCATGGTCCCGGCGCGGCGGCTTCTCGCGTTGGGCCGTCTGGGCATCCAGGGTCCTGGGCTCGGCGCTGGTCCTGGCCGCCCTCGCCGCGCCGTGGATGCTCGCGAAAGCCGGGGACGCCATGCGGCACGGCGTCCCCGTGGTCGTGGGCGCCTCGGCGCTTCGCGCCGCCCAGGGAGCCTTGGCGCTCTTGGGGACCGGGCTTCTGATGGACGGCTTCCGGTGGTTTTTCCCCTCGGCAGCCCTCTCCGGTCTCGCCGCGGGATTTCTCGTCTTCGCGGGACTCGGGCATGAAACCCGGCGCTTAAGCGCCCTGCCGATCGCCGCCGCCGCGCGCCGAGAATGCCATGGCCTCCCCGTCTGGAGCTACAAGATCTACCTTCACGGCCT
>JAJYFI010000015.1 GCA_021790955.1 bacterium
CCCGGGTCGGCGATCCAGGCCGAAACGCGATCATAAATGGAAGACCTGGCGGCGAACTGCTCTTGGACGAGATCGCCCGGGGATCCGCGCGCCTCGTTGGAGCCGCTATGACTCATGATTTTTTGATTCCCGACAGGAGGACCCATCGCCAGCGGTCAAAAATCGTTCCATCCGGCTCCATCCTGATGGCGCGCACCCGCCGCAATTCGGGAGAGGCGTCCCGGTAGAGCTTATAAATTTCTTCGCGCACGGGCGGCGGCGTCTCATGCGTGTCCACCCAGCGTTGGATGGATTCCTCAAGCAGATAATCCGTGACGCCGATCACGGAAAAGCCCGCCTGACGCAGAAGGGCCTCCAGGTCCTCCACGCTGAAAAAATGCCTCGCGAGCGGCTGCTTCTTCAAGAAGACCCGCCGCATCCATTCGGCGTCACCGCCCCCATAAGGGACGATGTGGCTGACGATCATCTGGCCCCCGGGGCGGAGCACCCGAAACGCCTCCGCGAGCGCGCCGGAAGGGGATTCCATGAGGTGAAGGGCTTCCCGCAACACGGCGGCGGCGCAGCTTGCCGCCGGGAAGGGAAGCTCGTAGACCGAGGCGCGAACGCACTCGTCGAGCCTGCGCCGCGCCCGAGCCAGCATCTCGGGCGTGAGGTCGACCCCGACGAGGCGGCCGAATTTGCCTCGGAAGGACGCCCCGACGACGCCGGTGCCGCAGCAAATCTCAAGGAGACGTCCCTCCGGGGCCGGATGCGCCAGCGCCGCGTGGGCCGCGAGGAGCCCGGGGTCGGCGATCCAGCGGGCTGAACGCTCGAACTCCGGGGCGCGCAGCGTGAACTGGGCCTCGATCTCCTTCTCAAAGCCCATGCTTAAAGAGACGCCAAGGGAGCGTGGTCGGGGCGCGGGACGGCTCCGGCGCGGGAGCCGCCGGGCATCGCGCGCGGCCTCAGCGTGTCCAAGCGGAAGCGGTCCACTCCGGGAACGGGCGCAGCCGAGGCGGAGCTGAATCGGGCCCGCCAGGGCCGCTCGGCGTCCGGGTAGAAATAGGCGAAGTGCTCCGGGAAATGCTTGAAGTCCATGACAGGGCCGGGCTGGTAACTGTCGTACATCCGCTGGTAGGCCCGCCGGCTCACCGCCTCCGGCAGGCCGTTGTAGTTGAGGAACTCGTCGTGAACGAGGGCCTGCTCGACGGAGAGCCAGCGCAGGTGCTCCGCCTCGCTTCGGATCAGCCCGCTTTTGATGCCGTCGCGGTAGACGGTCGTCCCCGGCATGGCGGAAAGGTATTTGACGCGGGTGAGGTGGCGGTTTTCCTCGGCCCATTGGCAGGCGTGCTCCAAGGACTCCTCTGTTTCCCCCGGAAGCCCCACGATCATGAGACCCCCGAAACGCAGCCCCGCCTCGCGGGTCCATTGGAGCGCCCGAAGAACCACATGCTCGCTCGACCCCTTGCGGGCCTTCCTTAAAATATCGGCCCCCAGGGACTCGACTCCGAAAAGAATGATGTCGCAGCCCGCGGCCTTCATCGCGGCCAAAACCTCGGGGTCGACGTCGGCGCAGCGGGTGAGGCATGTCCAGCCGATCTTATACGGCTTGATGATCTCGCAGAGTTCGAGCGTGCGCTTCTTGTTGGAGGTGAAGGTCAAGTCGACGAAGAAGATGAAGTTGACATGGTATTTGCCCGTCAGCTCGGCCAGCTCGCGGTCGAACTTTTCGGGAGATTTCTCCCGCAATTGAGGCGTCGTGCGGTAGCAGAAGGAGCAGTCCATCTTGCACCCGCGGCTATGGGAGGCGATGATCTGCGGCTGAAGGCCCCTGGGGCCGTTCGACTGCGGCCAAAGCGAAAGATTCATGCGCGGCAACGAGTCGAGATGAGGCATCTGGCCGCGGGCCGGATTGGCCTGGACGGCGCCCTTGCCGTCTTTCCACCAGATGCCGCGGATAGCGGGGAGCTTGGCCCGCCACGTGCCGTCCGTGAACGCCTCCATCAGTTCGAGGATCGTGATCTCCCCCTCGCTGATCACCGCGACGTCGGCTTTGGTTTCGTTCATGAACACATGCGGCACGGAGGTGACAAGGGAGCCACCGAGGATGACGGGAAGCTCGGGCCTGGACGCCTTGACCCGCGCGATCAGCTCTTCGACGAACGGGTAGCAGTCCTCGTAGGTCGCGATGCCGAGGACGTCGCAGTCGCGCTGGACGGCCTCCGCCGCGGTTTGAAGAGGATCGGGATCGTACCGCGCGTCGACGATGCGGACGGGATAGCCCGCGTTGTGAAGCACCGTCGAGATGTAGGAGACGCCTTCGTAAGGCGAGGCCAGGAAAAACTCCCAGCCCCGCGGCATGGTAAAGGGAGAGGGCCCTACGACGAGGGCGATGCGGGGCTTGGCAGGGTCGGTGGCCAGAGGATTTTCTCCCTGGCCGGCCATCAAATCCATATAGCGACGGTCGGCCGGGGAGAGAGCCTGCTCGTAGAGTTCCGGCGCCAAGCTCCAGCGGGAAGCCTTCGCGGCGCCGTTCGTCTCCATACCGAGGGAATATACCCTGTTCGTTTCATGATTTCAAGGTTCAGTCCCAGCGCGACTATGATGCAGATCATAGCGACTGGAGCGGCGACGGCGTAAAATCATTTGAGGCGTCACGATGCCCCCCTCCATCGTCTATCCCTACCTGGGAAACCTCTATATCAATCTCACGAACCGTTGCCCCGTGTCGTGCTCTTTTTGCGTCAAGTCGTCTTGGAAGCTGTCCTATCGAGGCCATGACCTTCGTCTGCGCCGCGATCCGCAGCCTTCCGACGTCATCGAGGCCCTGGGCGACATCAAAAAGTACCGGGAGCTCGTTTTTTGCGGTTTCGGAGAGTCGACCTACCGGCTCGATGAGCTTAAAGCCGTGGCCCGAGCGGCCAGGGAGAGAGGGAGCCCCCCCATCCGGCTCAACACCATCGGCCTCGCCAACCTGATCCATCAGCGGGATGTCGTGCCGGAGCTGGCGGGCCTCGTGGACACGGTCTCCGTCAGTCTCAACACCGCCGACCCCGCCCAATGGCGCGAGCTTCATCGCCCCCTTAAAGTTTACGCCGAAAGAGGCTTTGCCGCCGCTCAGGAATTCGTGAAAAGCTCCTCTCGGATGCTTCCCCGCGCCGTTGTGACCGCCGTGGATCTTCCAGGCATCGACGTCGCGCGCCTTGAGGACTTGGCCAAGGATCTGGGGGCCTCTTTCAGGCTCCGGCCGCGCTTGGCCGAAGCGCCGGAAACAGCATGATCCCGGAGAAGCCGGCGCCCAGGGCCCCCATCTACGAGAAGTATGCCGCCGGGCTCGCCGCGTCGAAGGCCTTGCCCAAAAGCGGCGAGGGCCCCTCCGAGAGGCTGCGGCTCTTGCGCGGGCTCTGCTCGAAATACCTGAAAGGCTGGCCGGAGCGGATGACGCTCTACACGAAGAGCCTCCCCCCCGGGTGCGTTCCCTGCCTCGACGGCCGCGGCAGCAACCTCGTCGTGACGGGGCAGTGCAACCGCAGTTGCTTTTTCTGCTTCAACCCGCGCCCCCGCGAGGACGGCATGGCCGTCCACGGCCGCGCGATCAAGGACCCCGAGGAAGCCCCCGCGCTCATCGAAAAGCTCGGCCTCAAAAGCGTGGGGTTAAGCGGCGGGGAGCCGCTGATGTTTCCCGACAGGACGGTCATGATCCTGCGCGCGCTGCGGCGCCGATTCGGCAAGAGCCTGCACGTCGATCTCTACACGAACGGCGACTATCTCACCGAGCCGCTCCTGGCCGTTCTGCGCGAGGAAGGCCTCGACGGACTGCGCATCGATCTCGCGGCGAACGGGTTGAGCGTCGCCCCGGTCCGCATGGCGCTCAAGTTCTTCGGCGACGTCTCGGTCGAGATGCCCGTGGCGCCGATCCCGGCCAGGGAGGAGCGGATGCGCTCCCTGATCCAGGAGCTCGACGGCGCAGGGACGCCCCACCTCATCCTTCACGAACTCTTCTTTTGCGCCCAAAACCAGGAGGAACTGGCCAAGCACAAGTTCCGGGCCAAATCCGGGGAAGACGGCTCGAAGCTCATGTGGGGGCCGGTCGAGGGCAGCGAAGAGATGATCCTCAGCCTCCTTCTCTTCGCCCACGAGAAGGCGCAACGCCTTTCCGTCTATTACTGTTCCTGCAAGACTCAAGGCTGGATCGCCGAGAAGGCGCTCGCGCGGGATTCGAGTTGAAAAATGCTGGTCCTCGAGGAGCGCATCGTTCCGGGCCAAGCCTCCCTGTTTCTAGGACGCCCCGACGGCCCGATGCGCGACAAGGACGCCGTGGAGTTCCTGGAAACGCGGGCTCCCGGCGCCGCGGGGACGGTCGACTGGTGGATCTCCGTTCAGAAGGGCTGCCCGGTCGGCTGCCGCTTCTGCGACGGGGGCACTCTCACGTGGGGGAATCTCAGCGCGCAGGATATCCTCGATCAAATCCACTGCCTCGCCAGCCGCCGATCCTCTCAAGGGCCCGCGCCGCCAGCCGCCGTCAACATCCGCTTCAGCCGCGTGGGAGAGCCCTCTCTCAACCCCGAGACCCTCAAGGTCCTCCGGCGCCTGGCCAGGGAATTCCCCGGGAGCGACGTGCGCCCTTGCCTCTCCACGACCGCGCCCAAAAGCCCCGTGACGAAGGAGTACTTTGAGGAACTCCTCAAAATAAAAAACCTCCACTACCCCGGAGGGCGCATCGAACTCCAGTTTTCGATCCACTCCCTCGACGAGTCGAAGCGGGGCGAGATCATGCCGATTAAAAAATGGAGCCTCCCGGAAATCGCCGCCTACGGCGCCCGCTTTGCGGGGCCCTCGGATCGCAAGATCGTCCTCTCCTTCGCCCTCCCCGAAGGCGAGGCGATCGATCCGCGCAGGCTTTCCGCGTTCTTCAATCCCGATCGCTTCCGGATCGTCATCACGCCGGTCTACGCCACGGAAGCCTCCAAGAGGACGGGTTTGGCGCGGCCCTGGAGCCTGGCTCCGATTCCGATCCGCGCTTGCGCCGCGCGGCTGCGGCGCTCGGGATTTGACGTTGAAATCCGGGCCGACAAGCCGCGCCTGGCCCAGGCCGCGGCCTCCTGCGGCGGGCTCTGGTCGAAAACGCTCGGCCATCGCGCCGCCGTGGCGCTCCAGAATATCGAGCGTGACCGCCAAAGCTACGTCAACAGCGAGACGCTCCCGGCCAAAAGCCGCGCCTGGCGCGACTCCCTCAAAAGCTTCGAGCGCCGGAGGCCGGAGCTGGAGATCGGGAAAGCCGCGCTTCTCGTCATGGATCTCCAGGAGCTCTTCCTCGACCCCGCAGGCGATGCCTATTTGCCCCCCTGCCGCGCGATCCTGGGCAACGCGGCGCGGCTGCGCCAAGCTTTCAGGCGGGCGGGCCGGCCGGTCTACTTCAGCTTTCACGCTCACGACAACCCCTCCAAGGACGGCGGTCTCATGAAATCTTGGTGGCGAATGCTTTCCCGCGCGGGCACCCCGGAATCGCGAATCGCTCCGGTTCTTGAGCCCGACCTTGCCCGCACCTTCCGCAAGTGGCGCTACAGCCCCTTCTCGCACCCCGGCATCGAGGACGCCCTTCGCCTGGAAGGCATCCGGCAACTCGTCCTTGTGGGCGTCGCAACCCATCTCTGCGTCGAGTCGGCAGCGCGGGACGCCTTTGACCTCGGCTTCCAGCCCTTCGTGATCGCGGACGCCACCGCCTCCCATACGGAGGCTCTCCATTTGGCCGCTCTCGAAACTCTCGCCCACGGCTTCGCCGGCATCCTTTGGACCGACGACGTCGTGAAATTGCTAGGAGGATATCGCCATGCTTAAAATCCGCCCCGAGCCTTACAAGATCAAGACCGTCGAGCCCCTCACGCGCCTGCCGCTGGAAGAGAGGCGGGAGGCCCTGCGTCGCGCCGGCTTCAACACCTTCCTGCTCAGAAGCCGCGAGGTCTTCATCGATCTCCTGACGGACTCGGGGACCAATGCGATGAGCCAGGAGCAATGGTCGGCCCTCATGCGCGGCGACGAGGCCTACGCGGGCGCCGAGAGCTTTTACCGCTTCGTCGAGGCCGTCCAGGAGGTCTACGGTTTCCCCTACGTCGTGCCGACCCACCAGGGCCGCGGGGCGGAGAACATCCTCTCCAAGTCCCTCATCCGCGCGGGCGACGTGGTCCCCGGGAACATGTATTTCACGACGACGCGGCTGCACCAGGAGCTGGCGGGAGGCTCATTCGCGGACGTCATCATCCCGGAGGCCCACGACCCCGCGAGCGAGCATCCCTTCAAGGGCAACGTCGACCTCGCCAAGCTTGAAGCGGTCGTCAAAAAAGCCGGCGCCGCCAAGATTCCCTACGTCGCCGTGGGCGCGCCGGTCAACATGGCGGGCGGGCAGCCCGTCTCCATGGGAAACATCCGTCGGGTCTCCGCGTTCTGCCGCGAGCGGGGCATCCGCCTCGTTCTCGACGCCGCCCGGGCGGTCGAGAACGCCTATTTCATCCAGGAACGCGAGGAAGGCTACGCGGGGAAGTCCGTGAAGGCCATCCTCCTCGAGATGTGCTCGCACTTCGACGCCTGCGCCATGAGCGCCAAGAAGGACGCCTACGCCAACATCGGCGGCTTCCTCGCGATGCGCGACCAGGGCCTCTACGAGCAGGCGCAAAACCTCTGCGTGGTCTACGAGGGCCTGCACACGTACGGCGGCCTCGCGGGACGCGACCTCGAGGCCCTGGCCTGCGGCGTCAGGGAGTCGGTGGAAAAGGACGATTGGATTTCCCACCGCATCTCCCAGGTCCGCTATCTTTGGAAATCCCTGGACGAATTGGGCCTCCCCCTGGTGCGCCCTTGCGGAGGGCACGCCGTCTTCGTCGACGCGAAGGCTTTCCTCCCGCATCTCCCGCAAGAGAACCTGCCCGCCCAGGCGCTCGCGGCCGCCATCTACGAGGATTCGGGAACGCGGACCATGGAGCGCGGGATCGTCTCGGCCGGCCGGGATGCCGCGACGGGCGAAGATCACAAGCCCGCGCTCGAGCTCGTCCGGCTGGCCTTCCCCCGACGCGTCTACACCCAAACCCACTTGGATTACGTCGCCGAGGGCCTGGGGGAAACGTGGCGGCGGCGGGAGCATATCCCGGGGCTTCGATTCAGCTACGAGCCCAAATACCTGCGCTTTTTCCAGGCGCGCTTCGAGCCCGTCGCGCCGTCGCGCCGAGGGCCCCCGCGGCGGCGGACCGTGGCCGCCTAAGGGGTCGCGTCACAATAATGTGACGCGACCCCTTCGCTCCAAGACGCGCTTGCCCGGCTTCCAGCGCGTCTTGGTGACGGGGCTTGGCCCCTTGTGCTCCCTGGGACAGGAGCGCGAGAGTTTCTGGAGCAACATCGCGGCGGGGCGCAGCTTCGTGGGGCCGGTCGAGCGCCTTCGGGAAGCTCCGGTCAAGGTCGGGGCCGAGATCAAGCATCTCCAGGAAGCGTCTTTTCTCGGCGCCAAGGACAAACGTCTCGATCGGTCGGCCCAGTTTGCGATCCTGGCCTCCCGCGCCGCCCTTCTTGACGCGGGTTTACTGGAGGAGAAGGGGATGTCCCCCCCGCCCGCTCGCGACTCGGGAGGCGTCGTGATCGGCTCCTCGCGCGGTCCTTGCCTCCTGCTGGAGGCGTACCACCGCTCCTATTTGAGGAACCCTCGCCGCGTCAACCCCGCGTCGTCCCCGATCACGACGCCGGCCAATCTCGCGGGGGCGGTCTCGCGGCGGTTCGGATTGCGTGGGCCGTCGATCGTCGTCTCCACCGCCTGCGCCTCGGGCTCCCACGCGATCGGGCTCGCCTTCCAGATGATCCGAGCGGGCATGGCGGACATGATGGTGGCCGGGGGCACGGAGGCCGCCTTGAATCCGTTCACGATCACCATGTTCGATGCGGCCGGCATCCTCTCCCCCACGGCAGGCGCCGCGCCCAGTCCGCGCCCTTTCGATCGGGACCGGGACGGCACCGTGATCGGCGAAGGGGCGGGGATGATCGTCCTTGAATCCGAACGCCACTGGATGGGCCGCCGCGGCGGGCGCCCTTATTGCGAGCTTGCGGGGTTTGGCGCCAGCTCCGACGCCAAGAGCCTGGCGGCGGTGCCGTCGGACGGGGAAGGGCTCTCCCGGGCGATCCGGCTCGCGCTCCGGGATTCGGATTTGGCGCCGCGAGAGATCGGCTATGTCAACGCCCACGGGACGGGGACGATCACCGGGGATCTCGCCGAGACGAAAGCCATCAAGACGGCTCTTGGAGCCCATGCCTACGACGCGGCGGTGAGCTCCACCAAATCCATGACCGGCCATCTCTTGGGCGCTTCCGGGGGGATCGAGGCCATCGTCTGCGTCCTGGCCCTCTCCCGCGGGCTCCTCCCTCCCACGATCAACCTCGAAAGGCCCGGGGAGGGATGCGATCTCGACTACGTCGCGGGCCGAGCGCGGCCGCGTTCCTTGAAGGCGGCGATCTCCTCGTCCATGGGCTTCGGCGGCTCCAACGCCTGCCTTGCCTTCGCGTCATGGCGGGCCTGACGCGTATGACCGGCGTCATAGCGGGCTTTCTCCGGATCGGTTAGAATTTTCGTATGGCGGCGGGGGGCGCGGGTGACGGCAAGCTTTTTGAAGCGCCCCTAAGGCGCGTCTATTGGGAGATCACGACAGGCTGCAACCTGCGCTGCCTGCACTGCCGCAGGACCGAGGCCCTCTACAAACCCTCTCCCGAGGAGCTCTCGGGCGATGAAGCGCGAGCGCTCGTCGACGACCTCGCCTCGTTGGGTCGGCCCGTCCTGATCCTCTCCGGCGGAGAGCCGCTCTTTCGCAAGGATATGCTGGGGATCGCGGCCTATGCCCAAAACCACGGCCTTCCCCTTGGGATCGCCACGAACGGCACCCTCCTCAACGCCGACAAGGCCCGGACCTTGCGCCAAGTGGGCATCCACTACGCCTCCGTTTCCCTCGACGGCGCCGTTCCCGCCACGCACGACGCCTTGCGCGGGAAGGGAAACTACAGCCGGGCCTTGCGGGGCTTCTTCGCGCTCCGCGACGTCGGCATCAAGGTCCAAATGAATTTCACCGTCACGCGACGCAACGTGGCGGAGGTGGAGGAAGTCTACGCCCTGGCCCGGGATTTCGGCGCCTCGGCGCTCTATCTGTTCCTTCTCGTGCCGGTCGGCTGCGGGGTGCAGATCGCGGATTCGGACATGCTTTCGCCGCAGGAAGTCGAGAAGTGGCTGAATTGGACCGTCGGGAAGGATCGAGATCCGATGCTTCCGATCAAGACGATCTGCGCCCCGCATTTTTACCGCGTGAAGGCGGAAATGGGCGGCAACGGCCGGCCGCCCTCGGAACGCCTCGGATGCCTCGCCGGCATCCACATGTGCTTCATCTCCCACAAAGGGGACGTCTACCCCTGCGGCTACCTCCCGGCTTCCTGCGGCAACGTCCGCCAAAAGCCGTTGCGGGAAATCTGGGAAAGCTCGGAGACCCTGAGGCGCCTGCGCGACCCCGGTCTTTTGGGCGGACGCTGTGGCGCCTGCGCCTTCAAGACCGTCTGCGGCGGATGCCGCGCGAGGGCCTACTACGCGGCGGACGACTTTCTGGCCGAGGAACCCGCCTGCGTCCATGATCCCGCCGCCGCCGCGGCCTGACCTATTTTGGACTCGTCTCTAGAGAGCCTCACTCCCGTCGATACTGTGTATACGCGTAGCGAGCCTTCGGATCGAATTGGGAATCGTCCGGCGGCCGGTCGGGACTCACGGTCACCGTCCGAAGATCGTCGCCCAGCCTGACCCAGACGGGGATCTCGCAGCTGTTTCGCCGGCCGCAGCTTCTCCAGTCGAAACACGGTGTCAGACTTTGACTTTTGTCCGCAAAAGTCAAAGTCTGACACCGTGAACGAGGCGTCCCGACCATCTCGAGCACGTTGCCGAAGCCGAAGCCGCGGCGGTTCCAGAACTCGATCTTTCCGTCCTTCGGAAAACGGAATACGAAGGTCCCGAGAGCTCCATAGCGACGCCAATGTCCCGACTCGAGCTCCGCCTCGTCGCAGCCCATGCGCTCTCGCCGCTCCATCGCCATCAAGGGGGTCAGTCGGCCGCACTGGTAGCTCTCCTTGTATTCGCCCCGGGCAAGCTTTTTGAATCGATCCAGGAAATCGGCCCTTTCGGCGGAACTCCCGGCGGGGGCGGCGGTCGAGGAAGAAGCCGCCAGCGTCATTTCGATGACCCGGTCGCGGAGTCCTCGATCCCCGGGATTCTGGCGCAGTTCGGAGACGCACTGATCCAGAGTCGAGCAGGCGGAGGCATCCATTCCCGCAAAGGACATCCGCGCGCAAGCGAGCCAGAAGCCGGCTAAAACGACGGCGGTGTGGCGGCGCATTGGAGAACGCTCCAGACGCCTTCAGTCTACCTTTTTAGCTTTGGGCGAACGCCTCTCAGGCTTCCTCGATTTCCCAGATCGTCAACATGGGGAGGACGCGGGTAAACAGGAGGAAGACGAGCAGGAATCCGGCGAGCCACGCCGCCGTGATGGACCACTCGACCAGCGAGAGCGCGTAATGGCCGACGCCCCAGGGCAAGAACGGCCGGGATCCGCTCGGGACGATGATCGTATAGCGCTCCAGCCACATGCCGACGTTGCCGATGAACCCGGCCCACAAAAGGTTGCGCTCGACATTCTTTCTCCCGGTGGCCAGCAAATAGAACGGTATGAAGAAGCAGCCCGCGAGCATGGCCCAGAAGGCGCCGCTGTATTGCCCGAACCACTTGGCCTGGAACACGGCCATCTCGGCCGTGTGCTGCCCGTAAAACGTCGTCAACAATTCCGCGCCGGTGAAATAACCCCAGAAACACGTCAGCGCCAGGAAAAATTTTCTCAGCTGCTGGAGCCCGTCATCCGGGATGATCCATTCGAGGCGGAAGGCCCTTCGCGCCAGGACGATGAAGAAAGACAGCGCCCCCAGCCCCTGAAAGGCCGCCCCGATGACGAAGTAAGGCCCGATGACCGCCGTGTGCCATCCGGGCTTGGAAGTCATCCCGAAGACGAAGCCGACGTTCGTGTGGACGGAAACGACCAGGGCCAGCAAAACGACGGAAAGAACGGTCATGAAGCCGCGATGCACGCGGACCTCTCCTTCCGTCCCCTTCCATCCGAAAGCCCCCCATTGATAAAGATTCCTCTTCCATGTGGAGACCCGCCCCGACAGCCGGTCTCGGCAGGAGGCGAAATCCGGAATGAGTGCGATGTAAAAATAGAGGCAGGACGTGATGAAGTAGGCCGTGATGCAGCAGACGTCCCACAAGAGCGGCGACGTCATATGGGGGTAGAGGAGAACGTTCAAGAGCCTGTCGGGCCGGCCCAGGTCCACGATGACGCAGGTCACGGCGAAGGGTAGGCTCGCGATCGTGATCGTCTCCGCGATGCGCGTAAAAGGGCGGCGCCAAGCGGCGTCCGTGATGCGCAGGATGGCCGAGATGAGCGTCCCGGCGTGGGAAATCCCTATGAAAAAAACGAAATTGATGATATAGGTTCCCCAGAAGATCGGCACCCCCAGGCCGGTGACGCCGAGACCGTGGTAAATCTGCCACGCCCAGGCCGAAAGCCCCCAGACGAACACGGCGGCCAGGCTCCACGCCGTGATCTTGAAGGAACGGCTCGCGGGATCGACCAGCGGCGACAGGACCGCGGCCTCGATTTTTTCATCGAGGGCGGCCCCGCCCGAGGCTTTATCGGCGGCATGAGGGGCTAGCGCGTGTTCCATCAGACCTCCTGCAGATAAATGACCTTGGGCTCGGCGCCCAACTCCTCAAGCAGCCTGCGCGCCCGCGGGCTCGCGGCGAGCTTCGAGACTTCGCTGTTGGGGTCGTTAAGGTCGCCGAAGGCGATCGCCTGAGCGGGACAGACCGTCTGGCAGGCCACGACATAATCGCCTTCTCGCAATTCCCGGTTCTCCTCGCGCGCCTTGTCCTTGGCCCGCTGCAGCCGGTGATAGCAGAACAGGCATTTCTCGACGATGCCTTTATATCGGACGGACACGTCGGGATTGAAAGGCACCCTGGCGTGTTGGGGCCATTGGGGCTCGTCCCAATTGAAGAATTTGCAGGTGTAAGGGCAGGCGTTGACGCAGTAGCGACAGCCGATGCAGCGGGCATAGACTTGCCCCACGATTCCCTCGGGCGACAGAAAGGTCGCCGAAACGGGGCAGACGTGGATGCAGGGAGGATCGTCGCATTGCTGGCAGAGCATGGGCTTCAAGCTTTGACGGACGCGGCCATCCTGATTCGTGGTCTCGGGCAGGATTTTGAGCCAACGGATGACGCGGCCCAAGGAAGCCTCTTCGGGCGTGCCGAACATCATGTTGCACTCAACCGAGCAGGCGACGCTGCAGGCCTGGCAGCCCGTGCAGCGGTCCAAATCGATGACCATCCCCCAGCGGGGCTCTT
>JAJYFI010000212.1 GCA_021790955.1 bacterium
GCGACGAGGAAGCGCGTCGACGGCGCCGGCGCGCGGCGGGCTTTGGCCGCCGCCGCGGCCCGCGCGGCTTTCCGCCGCAGCGCCGCAATCCGCTCGTCGGGCGTCTCCGGGGCCAGGGACTCGGCGAGAAGGAAAAGGAAGGCCAGGAAAAGCGGGAACATGAATTGGTTGCGGTAGCGCCGCTTCCCGGAGCGCGCCGGCCCCGCCTGCCCTTGCTTCTGGATGACGCCGGCGATGGCCTGCGCCTCTCCCAGCGAGGGGCTCGCGCGGAAATACTCGCCGCCCGTCGCCTTGGAGATCCGGGCGAGGAGATCTTCGTGAAGCCGGGTCATGACCGTGCGGCCTTGCCGGTCCTTCTTGTAGCCGATCAGATTGCCGTCGGCGTCCGTCATGGGAATCGGCCCGCCTTCTTTGGAGCCGACGCCGATCGTGAAGATCCTCATGCCGGATGCCGCGGCCGTTTTGGCGGCCTCGATCGGCTGGGAATGGTGGTCGCCGCCATCCGAGAGGATGACGAGAAACTTGGGCGAGGGGTAAGGAGCCATTTCACGGGCGGCGAGGCGGATCGCCTCGGAGAGCCGCGTGCCGGGAACCTGCACCGCGTGGGCGTCGAGTCCGCGGAGAATGGAGGCCGCGGCGTTCGTGTCGCTTGTGATCGGGCAGAGCAGAGCCGCGTCGTAGGCCACGGCGATGATGCCGACGCGGTCGCCCTTGAGGGCGTCGAGGAGGACGCCCATTTCCTGCTTGGCTTTCTCAAGTCGCGAAGGAACGACGTCGCGGGAAAGCATCGACAACGAGGTGTCGACCGCCAGCATGGCGACGCGGGCGCCTTCCTGGGTCGGCACGAGTTCGATGCCCCATTGAGGGCCCGCCAGGGCTACGAAGAGAAAAAAGAGCCCCCCGAGCCCGAGGGCCGTTTTGGCCCCGCGGCGCCGCTCAAGGCCCGGGGGCGCAAGCCGGGAGAGCGTCCCGGGCGATCCTAGGGCGGAGGAGATCCGGGCGCGGCGCTTGCGGCCCCAGAGCTGGGCCATCCAGGCAAAGGCCAGCGCCGCGGCGGCCGCAAGCAAAAGCCAAGGTCTTTCAAACATGGCGAATCGAGGTCATGGCCATCTCAGCCAAAGCGAGTGGGCCAACCCGACGGCCGCGAGAAACAAAACCGCCGCCGCCGCCGCCGGCCCGCGGTAGAGGTCCGTCCTCTCAACCGAACCCGCTTGCCTGATCTCCGACTTCTCGAGCCTATCGATCGTCTCGTAGATCTTATCGAATTTGGTCTTGCTGGAGGCCCGGAAATAGAGCCCCCCCGTCGCGTCGGCGATCTTTTTAAGGATCGGCTCGTCGAGATCGTCGCCGATGGGAACCATGGTTTTGCCCCCGAAGGGGTTGTTCATGGGGACGTAGGACTGGCCGATTTTCGCGCAACCAATCGCGTAGATTTTGACGCCGTACTGGGCGGCGAGCGCGGCCGCGGTCATGGGATCGATCACTCCCGTATTGCTGCGGCCGTCGGTGAGCAAGATCATCACCTTGCTCTTGGCCGCCCCTTCCTTGAGGTGGTTCAATCCGGAGACGATCGCGTCCCCGAGGGCGGTGCCGTTGGTGCGCGTATCGCCGGGCGTCAGGGCGTCAAGGGCGTGCTCGAGCGCGCCGTAATCGGTCGTCATGGGGCAGGAGAGCTGCGGCGCCCCGCCGAAGTTGACCAGCCCGATCTGGTCCGATGTCCGGCCCTCGATGAATTTCGAGGCCGCCTCGATCGCGGCCTGAAGCCTGTTTTGGGGATCGAAATCGATGGCGCTCATGGACAACGACGTGTCGATGACGAGCATGATATCGATGCCCGGGCCCATCCCCCCGCCCAAGGCTTTGAGCGCTTGGGGGCGCGCGAGCGCCAAGACGATGAGGGCAAGGGAGAAAAACCTGAGGGCGTCGGGACCCCAACGCGCGGCGAGCGCCCTCAACGACGGGGGCGTTCTCCAGAATTCCGCGTCGGCCGGAAGGGGAGCGCTTGCCTGCCGGCGATCCTCGCCGGACAAAACCCACCCTCCGGCCGCCGCGACCGGAAGCCACAGAAGGAGCATCCAGGGATGGGCGAAAGTCATGGCCCGAGGCTTCCTCCCGGCGGCGGGGCCGGGGCGAGGGCGGAGACGATGGAAAGCGCCGCGTCGATGTCTTCTTCTCCCCAGCCTCCCTGGGGCGGGAACTTCGCGAACTTGACGAGGTCGGCGCGGTCCATGATTTTCCTGACGGAACCGGTCAGGTTCTTGTCGAGCTCGGCCTGCCTGAGGTTGCGGAGAAGCTCCGAGGTCGTCATGCGCGGCGCGGGAATCCGCAGGCGGCGCTCGAGGTAGAGGCGCAGGATTTCGGTCAGCTCGAAGTAAAATTCACGGCGGCGTCCCTCGGCCCAGAGGGTTGATCCGCGCAGGGCCTCAAGCGCGCCGCGGGCCCATTCCTCGGGGCTTGGCGGCAGGCCCTTGGACGCCGCCTCGGGGCCGCCCGGCGCGCGATGGCGACGCCGCCACGCGTAGAGGGCGGCCGCCAGAAGGGCCGCCAGGAGCCAAATCCACAGAGGGCGACGGGCTTTCAACGGGCCCTTGATATCCTGGATCTCGCTCGCGGCGGAGACGCCCTTGGGCGGCGACACGTGGAGGATGACGGGAACGGCCTCAACGCGGGAGGCGGACGGGCCCTGGGCGACGCGGAACACAAGATGCACCGGGAGATCGCCCAAGGCCAGCGGCAGGACGTCGAAACGAATGATTGACGGAACGGCGCCGGTTCCCGCGGACGCCGGCTCCAAGCGCTGGATGGCGAAGACGTCCGTCGCGGATCGTTCTAGATCGAGCTCCAAGGCGGCGCCGGAGGGAATTCGGGCCTCGGCCTGGAAAGGAACCGGATTGCCGAGGGTCGCGGCGGTGGTCGATGGGTCCACGGTGACGGAGATCGGCTGGGCGAGGGCTGCGGTAGGCCATAAAAGGCAAAGGAAGGCCAAGGCGATCATCGCCGCAATTTCATGAGCCGGGTTCGGAAGAACTGGATGAGGGGATCGATGTAGGGCCGGTCGGCGCTGACGCGGATGGGGTCGAGGCCCATGCGTTCAAAAAGGTCCTGAAGGGCGTCGAGCCGCCGCCTCTCCCGGGCGGCGTGGGCGGCGAGCGCGCCGCGGGAGCGCGCGTCGAGAAGGGCCCTTTGCCCCGTCTCCGGATCCGCGACCTCGATCATGGCGGGCAGCTCCGGCACCTCA
>JAJYFI010000213.1 GCA_021790955.1 bacterium
CCGCGTCAGGGGAGGCGAGGCGGAGGGAGGGGTCATCGAAGAAGAGAGCTCTCGCCCGCGGCGGCCTGGCGGCTCCGGATATGCGCCGCCAGCCGGCGCGCCGTCTCCTCGCGCTCGGGCGCCAGGCGTTCGAAGAGGAGCTTGTCGTCCTCGTCGCCGGGGGAGGCGTCCTCGCCTTCCAGGGCCGCAAGGCCCTCGCCGTAGGTCATGTGGTCGACAAGGACGTCCTCCGCGTAGGCCAGGCGCGCATGGCCGAGGGATCGGAGCCGCAGGAAGACGTCCATGACGTGGTTGTCGCTGAAATGGCGGCGATATGGCGCGGGAACGATCCCTCCCATGAGGGCGCAGGCGGTTCGAGGGAGGCAGGGGAAGGTCGCAAGCCGGCCGTCCCGGTCGGGATCCCGGGGCCAGGCGAGGGCGGCCCCGTCCGGCCACGGCGCGAGGACCCGGAGCATTTTCTCATCCCATCCCGCCGTGAGAATTCGGGCGTCGTCGTTGAAAAGAAAAAGGTTCCGGCCCGAGGCCGACTTCTCGAGGACGCGCGGCATCTCTCCCAGGGTGGCGCGGGGGCCCGCGCACTTGAGGATCTTGAGGCCGGGGAACGAAAACGCGCGAGTCAGGAAATCGTCCTCGTCCACGTAAAGAAGGATTTCGACGCCGCCGGGGTTGGAGGCGGTGTCGCGGATGCTCTCCAGGCAGCGGCGCAGAAGCGCCGGGCGTCCCCGGGTGGGGATGAGGATGGAAAAATCGATCACGCGGCGGGCGGGCGGGAATTCCTCATGGAGGATGGCCGAATCGACTCCATTCTAGCAAGGATTGGGCGCCTGGATTTTGGCGGCCGGACGGGACGGCGCGAGGGCGGCGGCCGCTGATCGCTAAAGCCGGGCGCCGATTCTGATATAATCGCCATCGGCGATGACCATCCTCGTCACGGGCGCGGCGGGCTATATCGGCTCGATGCTGGTGCCGCGGCTCCTCGCCGCCGGCCACCGCGTGATCGCCCTCGACAACTTCATGTTCGGCCAGGCGACCCTTCTCGACTGTTGCCACGACGAGAAGCTGGCCATCATCCGCGGCGACGCCCGCGACCGGCGCTTGATCGCCGAGCAGATGAAAAAGGCCGACGCCGTCATCCCGCTCGCCTGCCTGACGGGGGCGCCCCTGTGCAACAAGGACCCGGAGAACGCCCGCACGGTGATCGTCGACGCCGTCCGGCTCATCCTCGAGCTGCGCTCGAAAGCCCAGGCCGTCCTCTACCCCACGACGAACTCGGGCTACGGCATCGGCGAGAAGGGCATCCATTGCGACGAGACGACCCCCCTGCGCCCCGTCTCCCTCTACGGCCGTCTCAAGGTGGAGGCCGAAAAAGCCGTGCTTGATTCGGGCAACGGCCTCACCTTTAGGCTCGCGACCGCCTTCGGGGCGAGCCCCCGCATGCGGCTCGATCTTCTCGTCAACGACTTCGTCTACCGGGCGGTCAACGACGGCTTCCTCGTCCTCTTCGAGGCCCATTTCAAGCGCAACTACGTCCATGTCCGCGACATCGGCGCGGCCTTCCTCTTCGCGATCGAGAATTTCGGACGGATGAGAAACGAAGCCTACAACCTGGGCCTCTCGGACGCCAATCTCGACAAGCGCGAGCTCTGCGCGGAGATCAAAAAGCAGGTGCCCAAGTTCTACTTCGTCGAGGCGGCGATCGGAGAGGACCCCGACAAGCGCGACTACATCGTCTCCAACGCCAAGATCGAGAAGGCGGGCTTTCGGCCCTCCGTCTCGCTTGCCGAGGGGATCGCGGAGCTCATCAAGGGCTTCCAGGTCGTCAAGCGCAATCAATATGCCAACGTCTAGGGCCAAGCCGCTCCCGCCGGCCGCCTCCCCGCCGCCCATCAAGTACCACCTGGCCGAGGACACGATCGACCACAAGGACGTCGACGCGCTCGCCGAGTGGCTCAAAAGCTATCCCCGGCTCACGAAAGGGCGGCTGACGCTCGATCTCGAGGCGAAGTGGAGCCGCTGGGCGGGGGCGAGGCACAGCGTCTTCTGCAACTCGGGCTCCTCGGCGAACCTCCTGATGTATTACGCGCTCCTTCTTTCGGGGCGGCTCAAAAACAAGAAGGTGATCGTGCCGTCCGTCGGCTGGGTGACCTCCGTCGCCCCGGCGATCCAGTTCGGCATGGAGCCCCTCATGTGCGAGGCGGACCCCGACACCTTCGGGCTCGAGCTCAACCATCTCGAGGAGCTGCTCAAGAAGCATCGGCCCGGCGCGGTCGTTTTGGTCCAGGTGCTGGGGGTTCCCCACAAGATGGACGCGGTGATGGCCTTGAAGGAAAAGCACGGCTTTCATCTCCTGGAGGACGCCTGCGCGGCGGTCGGGGCCTCGGGCTACGGCAAGAAATGCGGGACTTTCGGCGACATGGGAAGCTGCTCCCTCTATTTCGGCCACCAGATCTCGACCATCGAGGGGGGGCTTGTCTCGACCGACGATAAGGAGCTTTTCGACCTGCTCCTCATGCTGCGAAGCCACGGCTGGAGCAAGGACTTGGACCGCGGCGCCCACGAGGCGCTCGTGCGCCGGCACGGCATCGACGACTTTCACGCCCCGTTCGTCTTCTACCAGCCGGGCTTCAATCTCCGCTCGACGGATCTGCAGGCCTTCATCGGCCTGGGCCAGGTCGACAAGATGGACGGGATCGTCAGGCGCCGCGCGGAAAACCACGCCCGCTACCGGGAGCGTCTCGGAGGGCGCTTTGCGATCCAGAAGGCGGCGGACCCCAAGGCCGAGATCTGCAGCATCTCCTTCGGGCTTCTGGCGAGGGACACCGAGGAGCGTCGAAGGATCGTCAAGGCCTTGGTCGCCAACGGGATCGAGACGAGGATTTTCTCCGCGGGGAACCTGGGGCTCCATCCCTTCTGGCATGAGCGCTTCGGCAAGGCCTCCTTCCCGATGGCGGACCGCATCCACCACACGGGGCTCTTCCTCCCCAATAACCCGTCCTTGAAGCCCGCCGACGTCGACTTCATTTCGAAGGTCGTCCTCGACGCCGCCGGTTCCTGAAAAACCGGTGACACCATACGCATTTCCCGGCGTCGGAATTGGAAATAGGTATGGTGTCACCGGATTATTCCGATGAGCCGATCCGAGATTCTCGTCACCGGGGGCGGGGGGCTCTTGGGGACGGCGCTCCGGCCGCTGCTTCCCCAGGCGCGCTTCCTGACGCGAAAGGACT
>JAJYFI010000214.1 GCA_021790955.1 bacterium
CAAGGTTTGCGGATCACGAGATACCCGCCCTTCCCGGGCTTGACCGGGCGGCCCTCGCGGTCGACGACGTCGGCCTCGATGCCTGGGAAGGGGAGCGTCGCCGATCCTGGCTTGGCGGGCGTCGCGCCGGGCAGAGGCGTGATCATGATGGAGCCCGTCTCCGTCTGCCACCACGTGTCGACCACGGGGCAGCGGGAGCCGCCGATGACGCGATGGTACCAGAGCCAGGCCTCGGGATTGATGGGCTCTCCCACCGAGCCCAGGAGGCGCAAGGAGGAAAGATCGCGCTTGGCGGGCCACTCCTCGCCAAAGCGCATGCAGGCGCGGATCGCGGTCGGGGCGGTGTAGAAGACCGTGACGCCCCTTTTCTCGATGATGGACCAGAGCCTGTCCGGCGCGGGCTGGAAGGGAGCTCCTTCGTAGAGGAGCACGGTCGCCCCGCACGCGAGGGGGCCGTAGACCACGTAGGAGTGCCCGGTCACCCAGCCGATGTCCGCCGTGCACCAATAGACGTCCTCGTCCCGCAGGTCGAAGACCCATTTCGAGGAGAGCGCCGTCTGCACGAGGTAGCCGCCGGTCGTGTGAAGCACTCCCTTGGGCTTGCCGGTGCTGCCGGAGGTGTAGAGGATATAGAGGGGATGCTCGCTGTCGAGGGGCTCGGGGGGGCACTCCCGCGGCGCCGCCTCCATGAGCTCGTGCCACCACAGGTCCCGGCCTTGGGCCCAGCCGACCGCGTTCGCGGCGCGCTTAAAAACGACGACGCGCTCGACGCCCGGCGCGCCGGCGAGAGCCTCGTCGGCGACCCCTTTCAAGGGCACGATCTGGCCGCGCCTCCATCCCCCGTCGGCGGTGACGAGGACGCGCGCCTTCGAGTCGACAAGGCGCTCGCGCAAAGCCTGGGCGGAGAAGCCGCCGAACACCACGTTGTGCATGGCGCCGATGCGCGCGCAGGCGAGCATCGCGACCACGGCCTCGGGCACCGTGGGCATGTAGATCGCGACGCAGTCGCCCTTGCGCACGCCGAGCGACTTCAAGACGTTGGCGAAGCGGGATGTTTCGGCGTGGAGCTCGTGATAGGTTAGGACGCGGCTGTCTCCGGGCTCTCCCTCCCAAATGAGCGCCGCCTTGTTGCGTCGAGGGCTTTCCAAATGGCGGTCGAGACAGTTGGCCGAGGCGTTCAGCGCCCCTCCCACAAACCATCGCGCGAAAGGAGGGCGCCAATCAAGCGTTTTTCGCCAAGGTTTTTCCCACCGGATGTCGCGGGCGGCCGAAGCCCAGAAAGCCTGCGGATTGCGCCGGGCCTTCGCGATGAGGGCCTTCAAGGCCGGAAGGCTCTTGATGTGGGCTCGCCTCTGGAACGCCGATGACGGCTTATAAAGCCTTTTTTCTCGCAAAAGAACGTCGATGGCGTGGGATGCGTCCGGGGCAGGCATTTTTTAAATTGTAGTATAATCTTCGCATGCTACCAACATTTCGGCCTCACAACCTCAAGCGCAAGCGCAAGATCGGCTTTTTTGCCCGCATGGCCACCACGGGCGGCCGGGGCGTTTTAAAGAGACGCCGCTTCAAGGGCCGGCATCGGCTCATCAACGTCCAAGCTTAAGGCCGCCGCTTTCAATCGCCTCGTGGCCTCGTTTCGATTCGGCCGCGGCGCCCGGCTATCCGGACGGCGGGATTTCGACGCCGTCTTCGGCCGGGGCCGGCGGCTCAAGGGCGACAACCTGATACTTTGGCATGTCGCGTCGAGCAATCCCCAGGCGCCGGCGCGCCTTGGACTTTCAATCAGCGCCAAGTTCGGAGGCGCGGTCCAGCGCAATCGCGCCAAGCGCCTGGTGCGAGAAGCCTTCCGCCTCAATCGCGCCGCCTTCAAAAAAGGGGTCAGCATCGTCGCCTACCCAAGGCCCGGCTGCCGATGGGCCGCCATGCCCGACGCCGCGCGCGACCTGATGGAGCTATGCCGCAGGGCGGGGATCCTCGCATGAACGCCATGGGCCGCGTCCTTTGGGGCTTGATCGGCCTCTATCAACGGCTTCTGCGTCCCTTTCTCCCGCCCGCCTGCCGTTTCTATCCGTGCTGCTCGGATTACGCCCGGGAAGCCCTCGAAACGCGAGGGATCTGGGGGCTCGGGCTCGCGGCGCTCAGGCTCCTTCGCTGTCATCCTTTTCACCCCGGCGGCTTCGATCCCGTCCCCAAGAGAATCCATGGATAAAAACCTCGTCCTTGCCGTCGCGCTCTCCTTTCTCGTCTACCTGGGCTGGTTCCTCTACATGGAGAAACATTATAAGCCCGGGGAAGCGGCGCCGCAGGCGCCGCGGACTCTGGCCGGCGCCCCATTCCAAGAGAAGGCCGCGCCGGCCGGCAGCGCATCGGCGCAGGCTTCGCTGCGCCTCGCGGCGGGCCCCGTCTGGAGCGAGCGGGTGGTCCTTGGCAAGGGGAAGGCCGTCATCGTCTCGCGCGGAGCGGCTCTCGCGAGCTTCCGCTTTTCAGACCCTGCGGGGGAGGTCGAACTCGTCGAATCCGCGACCCCAGGCCTCTTCGCGACGGACGCCGGGGTCGATTTCGAACGGCGCTTGCCTGGGGCTTCGGAATCCCTGTCCTTCACGGCAAGCCTTCCAGGCGGCCTGAGGCTGACGAAGGAGTTCATTCCAGCCACCGACAAGGTTTTGCCGCGGATCCGCATGAGCTTTAGGAACGCCTCCGCGAGGGCGCAGCAAACGCCGGCTTGGTCCTTTTCCTTGGGCCCCGGGCTCGGAACGACGGCCGGCGACGCCGAAACCAACGCCAAGGCCCTGCGCGTTGCCGCGCTGACGGTTCCAGACCCCCCTTCAAGCCGGGGCAAAGTCCTGGACCTGAAGACTGGGCCGCAGTCAGGGTCCTTCCAGTGGCTCGCCGTGGACAATCGTTATTTCCTCGCGGCCGTCCTTCCTCCCCGCGGCGATCTGGCCGACATCGAGGTCCCGGAAGCGGCCATGCTGCGGCTGACGTTCAAGAATCGGGAGGTGCCAGCGCATGGGGAAGCGGTCTGGGACATCCCCTATTACCTCGGTTCCAAGGGCTACATTGAGCTTTCGCGTTATAAAGCGGGCCTCGAGCGTTCGGTGAATTTGGGTTACTTCTCCCAGCTTGCCGAGTTCGCGCTGAAAACCCTCTACGCCTGCCATCGCCTGACCGGCAACTGGGGCTGGGCCATCATCCTGCTCACCATCCTCATCCAGGGGCTC
>JAJYFI010000215.1 GCA_021790955.1 bacterium
CGCCTCCTCGACGATCCGGCTCAGGCGGTGGATCTCGTCGATGAAGACGACGTCGACCTTCTGGACTCCGGTGAGCAGCGAGGCGAGGTCGCCCGGGATGGCGATCGCCGGCCGGGAGGTGATCTTGATCTGGACCCCCATCTCGTTGGCGACGATCGCCGCCAGGGTCGTCTTGCCGAGCCCCGGAGGGGAGTAGAAAAGGCAGTGGTCCAAGGGCTCCCGGCGCTTTTTGGCGGCTTCAAGGAAGACGCGGAGGTTGTCCTTAAGGCTTTTCTGGCCTATGAATTGATCGAGGTCCTTGGGCCTCAGGGCGTGGTCGAAGTTGTCCTCCCCGGCCCCGGCAGAGGGGCTTAAGACGGGGTTGGGCTTCTTGGGGGCGGTCACGGCTTGACCCCCTGCTTGATCCTTCTCAGCGCCTCGCGGACGAGATCCTCGACGCCGCCGGATTTCTCGGGAGATTGCTCAAGGGCGGCGTCGAGCGCCACGCGCGCCTGGGCCGTTTTGTAGCCCAGGGATTCGAGCGCCGAGAGCGCGTCCAAGAGGGCTCCCCCGCCGCGTTCTCCGGCGCCGGGACCCTGCTTCTCGGTGACGGGGAGCGACTGCCATTTGTCCTTTAAAGCCGCGATCAGCTTATCCGCCGTCTTCTTGGTGAATCCGAAGGCCGCCTCGAGCAGCCGTCCGTCCTTTTCCAGCAGCGCGCGCCGAAAGTCGGCCATGGATTTGGACGCTTTTTCGAGGTATTCAAGGGCTTTCTTGGCTCCCGCGTTGGGCACCGAATCTTTGAAAACGACGAACATTTCCTTCTCGGCCGCCGTCAGGAAGCCATAGAGGGTGGCGCCGCCGCCGTAGAGAGCGAAGGATTCCGCAATCTGGAGGCGGACCTCCGAGCCAAGCGCCGGCATCCGCTCGATGGTGGAGGGGGTGACGTGCACCTCGTAGCCCACGCCTCCAACCTCGAGAACAATGCGCCCCTCTCCCTTCGATTCGACGGTTCCGCGCAAGCCCGCGATCATGAGGAAAGCCGGGGCTTGGCGCGGCGGGTAAACCTCAGATGGCACAGGGCGATCGCGATCGCGTCGGAGAGATCGTCGGGTCGAGGAGGCTTCTCAAGCCGCAGCAATCTTTCCACCATGCGGCGGACCTGGGGTTTCGCCGCGCCGCCGGAGCCCGTCAACGCGAGCTTGACGGTGCGCGGATGGTATTCGGCGATAGGGCATCGGGCGTGCGAGGCGGCGAGCAGGATCACGCCTCGCGCTTCCAGTGTCCCGCGGATCGTCGCCGCCGTGCCGGCAAAAAACATGTCTTCCACGGCGACGGACGCCGGTCGGTGCGTTCCGATCAGGGCAGTGAGTTGTTCGTGGATGTGGCGCAGGCGTTCTGGAAGGGGGGTCTTGGAGGCCGTGCGGATGACCCCGGATGCGAGCAACGACTCGGATGAGTGGGACTCCACGACGGCCCATCCGGTCTCGCTGAGGCCCGGGTCGATCCCCATCACCCTGGAAGGCGTGCTGGCGGCCATTTTGTGATCGCCTAACCCCTGCATTAGGCCGCGAACTTGGCTAGGACTTCCTCGGGGATGTCGAAATTGGCGGAGACGGATTTGACGTCGTCAAGCTCCTCCAGGGCCTCGATGAGCTTGAGGACCTGGGGGGCCTGGTCGGGGGAGACCGGCACTTGGCTCTGGGAAATCCGGGACACCTCGGCCGCGGCAACGGGGATCTTGAGGGCCTTGAGCCCCTCGGCGATCTTTTCCAAGTCCTCGGGTGCGGTCGTGATGAGATGCTCGTCCGCCTCGGTTTTCAAATCTTCGGCTCCCAGATCGAGCGCGTGTCCCAGGAGCGTATCGGCGTCGGGCGCTCCTTCGCGCGGGACGCGGATGAGGCCCTTGGTCTTGAACATCCAGCCGACGCAGCCTTCGGCGCCGAGGGAGCCTCCGTTCTTGGTGAAGACGGTCTTGATCTCGTTTAAGGTGCGGTTGCGGTTGTCCGTCGTCACATCGATGAGAAGCGCGACGCCCGCCGGGGCGTAGCCTTCGTAAGTGAGCTCTTCATAGGCCGCCCCCGGCAACTGGCCTGTGCCGCGCTGGATGGCGCGTTTAATGTTGTCTTGAGGCATGTTGGCGTTGCGGGCGTCGTCGGCAGCCTTTCTCAGGCGGGGATTGCCCGCCAGGTCGCCGCCGCCCAGCTTCGCCGCGATCGTGATCTCGCGGATGATCTTGGTCCAGGCTTTGCCGCGCTTGGCGTCAAGGAGAGCCTTCTTGTGTTTGATGCCCGCCCAATGTGAATGTCCGCCCATGGCCGCTATTCTATCAAAAACGTAGAATGCCTACGGTGTGCCCGATGAAAATCATCTTGAGCCGAACCGATCGTTTGGGAGACGTCGTCTTGGCCCTTCCCGTGGCGAAGGCGCTCAAAGAAAGGCTGCCGGGATGCCGCGTTATTTTCTTGGGCCGCCGCTACACCCGGCCTGTCGTCGAGGCCTGCGGGAACGTCGACCAGGTGCTCTGCTGGGACGACATGGAGCCGCTGTCGCCTCGGGGCCGCGCCGAGGCCTTGGGATCAACCGCGGCGGACGCCATGGTCCACGTTTTTCCCAATCCCGCGATCGCGAGGGCGGCGAAAGACGCCCGCATCCCGATTCGCATCGGTTCCGGGAGGAGGCCGGCGCATTGGCTCACTTGCAACAGGCTCTCCTGGTTTTCCAGGCGGCGCTCCGATCTTCACGAGGCCCAGCTTAATTTCAAGCTGTTGAGCGCTCTGGGGGTTGTCTCGGTCCCGTCCTTAGAGGAAGTGGGGCGATCCTTCGGCCTGACGCGGCTGCCGGCTCTGCCGGTTCGATTCGAGGACTACGTGGCTCAAGATCGGTTTAACGTGCTCCTCCACCCCGGAAGCGCCGGCGACGCTCCGGAGTGGCCCGAGAAACATTACAAGTCCCTGATCGGCTTACTCCTCGCGCGGCGATGCAACGTCATCCTGACGGGGGGGGAGGCGGAGGCGGCGCGATTCCGGGAGCTCGCGGCGTCGTCGCCGGGAGCCGTCGATTTAATGGGTAAAACCTCGCTTTCCGAGCTGATCGCTCTCATCGGCGCCGCCCAGGGTTTTGTCTCGGCCTCGACGGGCCCCGCCCATGTCGCCGCGGCGCTCGGGAAAAAAGTCGTCGCGCTTTTCTCGCCGCGCCCCCCGGTCCATCCGGGACGCTGGGCGCCCCTGGGGCCGGG
>JAJYFI010000216.1 GCA_021790955.1 bacterium
CGATCTCTGACGCCAGCCCTCGCTGCCCACGTTGGTCTTTCGGCACCCCATGCTGCAGCCCTGATCACCAAGGCGAAGGCGGGTCTGGCCCAGTCCTCGCGCTGGAACATCCACCTGGCAGACCGCCTCGGATTGCTCCGTGACGCCGCGCTGGCGGCCGCCGGCACAGCGGCCCTCAGCCTCAGCGGTGTCACGCCAGGAACCTTCACACGGCAGTTGGATGGGGTTGACGCCAACCTGAGGCGGGTACGTTCCTGTCACCTGGTAGCAGCCATAGTATGCGGGACAGGCAGAACCATTGGAGTTTTGGCGCTTCATGGTCACCATCCATCCCGGCTCGCCGTTGGGCCCCGCAGCGACCTGAATGTTCGGGGTTTCAGCGAAGTATTTCAGCACCGGAAGAGTGATCGTGAAATCCGTCGAATCAGGGAGAGTGACGGATCCTCCGGCCTGGCATGGCGCGTTCGGGTTCTCGCTCGCGCTGGGGAAATAGTTCCCGCATCGAGCGAGGACCGATTCCTGGGCGCTTTTAAGCGTGTCAATGAAGTTCGCGGCTTCAGCGAAGCGCCCCTTCTCGATCACCTTGAAGTACTGCGGCAGAGCGATCGCGGAGAGGATGCCGATGATGAGGACGACCACCAGCAGTTCGATGAGGGTGAACCCCGCCTCTCCCTGCCGGCACCCAGCCAAGTGATTTTTCATGTGAGTCTCATGACCTCCTTGGGGCTTTCAAACCCACGCCCTTAGCATACTCCCATGTTCTGAGGAACGGATGGGGGGAATCTGGGCAAAATGTGAATTCATGCCTTTCCCAGATGGAATGGCGGGCAAGGAGAGAATCCATTATAATTTAAGAACCCTTCATGCCCCGCATCCTCGCCGTCGACGACGACCCTAAAATTATCGAGGCGATCGAGAAGTCCCTCTCGCTCGGCCGCCTTCCCTACGCCCTGACGCCCTGCCCGGACCCCTCCCGCGCGTTGGCGGAGGCGGTCCGCCTCAAACCCGAGCTCATCCTCCTCGATATCCGCCTTGGAAGCGCGGACGGGCGTTCGGTGCTCAAAAGCCTCAAAACGAACGCCGCGACCAAATCCATCCCGGTCATTTTCCTGACGGGACTCGCCGCCGAGGGAGACAAGGTCCTGGGCCTCAACATGGGCGCGGACGACTACGTCGCCAAGCCCTTCGGCGCCATGGAGCTCGTCGCGCGCATCGAAGCGGTCCTCAGGCGTTACGCCCCGTCCAAGCCGTCTTCGGGGGCAGGCGCCGCCAAAAAGAACCGCGCCGGCCTTCGCGTCGACCCGGAGAACAAGACCGTCCTTTGGAACGGCAAAACCCTGCGTCTTCAGCCTCGCGAGTTTGAAATCCTCCATCTTCTCTATTCCAACCCCGGCCGGGCCCTCGGCCGCGGCTTCCTCATCGAGAACAGCTCCACCTACGGGCTGCCCGTCTCGACGAGGAGCCTCGACACCCACATCAAAAATATCCGCAAGAAGCTGGGCCCGCGCGGCGCCGCCATGATCGAGACCGTCTCCAAGACGGGATATCGCTTCAACGCCTGACGACATGCCCGACCGCCGAAGCTCCTATTTCGCCTTCCAGGGGCTCTTCATGTCGGTGCTCCTTCTCATTTTCATCTACGAGGTGCCCCGACACGACACCCTTTGGCTGAGCCGCTTTTTCGATCTGGGCGCCCTGCTCGGCCTCCCGCTCCTGATCATCCGCCTCGTCCCCATGGAGGCACTGGCGTCCTGGGGATTCCAGGCGGTCCTTTTCCTCGGAGACGCCGCGGTGGCCACCCTCGCCCTCCAATGGGCGCAGGCGAGCGAGGATCTTTACCTCATTTACGTTCTTCTCATTTTTGGGACGGCGCTGTCCCGAAGCCTCCTGCAAAGCCTCTTGATCGCGCTCGTGAGCTCGGTTCTTTTTTTCGCGAAATCCTATCAGCCCGGGCTGGGGCTCTCCCAGGAAACGGGATTTTGGCTCCAGCTGCTCTTTATTTGGGTGGCCGCCTCGCTGATGGCCCTTCTCTCGGCCGACGCGGAGAGCGCGCAGCGCGAGGAGCGGCAATCCTTGGAAAAGCGTCTCGTGGACGCCGAACGCCTCTCTTCCCTGGGGCAGATGGCGGCCGAGGTCGCCCACAAAATCAAGGCCCCGCTGACCACGATCATGGTGAACGCCGAATTCGCCGCCGCCAAGACCAAGTCGCGGGATCTCGCCAAGGCGATGCAAGAAATCCGCGCCGAAGCCGAGCGCTGCGGCGCGATCCTCAAGGACGTCCTGAGCCTGGGCCGCATCGAGGAATTGGATCTGGATCCGACGGATCTTGCCGCGTGTGTCCGCTCGGCGTTGAACTCGGCCGCCCCGCAGATCCGGAAATCGCGGCTCAAGGTCGTCGCCTCGGGGCTCGACGCTCCCGCCCGCGTCTCCGGGGACGCGACGATGCTCGCCGAGGCGGTCGCCGCCCTCCTTCAAAACGCCATCGAAGCCTCTACGAACGGCGGGGCGATACGCCTTGATCTCGTCCGGACCCGCCGCCCTTTGCTCGGCCGCGAATTCTGGAGCGCCCCCCTCAAGGACCGACGCTACCGCCTCACGATCGAGGACTCCGGCAGCGGCATCGCGCCCGAGCAGCTTTCCAGCCTCTTCAAGCCCTTCTTCACGACCAAGAAGGAGGGAACGGGGCTGGGGCTCGCCGGCGCCCTGCGCATCGTGCAAAAACACCGGGGAACCATCGAGGCCTCAAGCCCGGGCCCGGGGCGCGGCGCGCGCTTCGTGGTGACCGTCCCGGCGCTGGACGGAAAATAACCCTACTTCGACCAGTCGGGCGTGATGCTCGATCCAGGCACGGCCACAAGGCGGTGCGGCGCGGACCCGTCTTCGTCCATCATGTAGATTTCGTAGCGCCCCGAACGATTCGTGCTGAATACGATAAAGCGCCCATCCGCCGACCATCGCGGATCCTCGTTCGATCCCTCGCCCCGGGTCAGACGCCGCGTCTGGGCTCCCGTGAGGTCCGTGAGAAAGACGTCGATCGGATCCTCGGGCTTCTCCCTGCCCGCGAAGGCGATCCATTCGCCCGTGGGAGACCAAGCGGGGGAATCGCACCAGTTCAGCGACGTCAGCCTCGCGGGGCGCCGGGTCAGCAGATCCAGGAGGTAAATCTCGGGATTGCCGGCGCGGTCGCTCAC
>JAJYFI010000016.1 GCA_021790955.1 bacterium
GCCGAGTGGGCGCGAGCGCCCGGCACCGCGCTGGTCGAAGATGACCGTACGCCAGAAGCCCGGATCGAAGAAGCGCCGCAACTCCTTGTCGTAGTCTTCGGCGATATCGGCGGGCTCCCCCCATTCCGTGCGGACGCGGTGCACGTTCTCGGGAGGAAGCGGGATCTTGGACAAAAGGGCCTCCCGCGCCATCCTGAAATTGCTCTCCGGGTGATCGGGCGGGACGCAGCGCTCGTCCCCCCAGAAGAAATGAACAAGCCCCCACTCAAGCCGCGGGCGAAAAGGCTCCTTGTCGTCGGCCAGGAGCGCGTAGAGCCCCCTGGGCGTGGAGCCTCCCGACAACGCCGCCGCGAACCGGCCCCGCTCCCGGATCGCTTCTTGCGCCGCGCGGACGAATTCCTCGGCCCCGGCGCGAAAGACCTCGCCGGCATTGGAAAACACCCTCAAGCCGTTCGTCATGTATGTTGGCGCTCCTGTTAATATAATATGACCGGAGCCATCATGCCAATAGGGATCGACTTTGGCGGGCGCCGGGAGACGCGGCCGTGACGGCGCCGCCGGCCGCGGACACCCTCGTCTTCTTCGGCGCCACGGGGGATCTGGCTTTCAAAATGATCTTCCCGGCGCTCCAGGCGATGGTCAGGCGCGGGCGGCTCGACCTCCCCATCATCGGCGTCGCCAAACCCAATTGGAACGCGGAGAAATTCCGCGCCCGGACGCGCGAGAGCGTCATCGAGCATGGCGGCCTCGACCCGGCCGCCTTCGACAAGCTCGCCGCGCTCCTGCACTACGTCGAGGGCGACTACGCCGATCCGGCGACCTATGCCCGCCTGGGCCGGGCCCTGGGCCGGGCGCGGCGCCCCCTTTTCTATCTCGCGATCCCCCCGGCGCTCTTCGGGACCGTGGTCGCGGGCTTGAAGGGCCTCTCCTGCGCGGAGGGGTCGCGCGTCGTCGTCGAGAAGCCCTTCGGGCGGGACCTCGCCTCCGCGCGGAAACTGAACCGACTTTTGCTCTCGGTTTTTCCCGAATCCGCTATTTTCCGCATCGACCACTACCTGGGCAAGGAGCCGGTCCAAAATATCATCTACTTCCGGTTCAGCAACTCCTTCCTGGAGCCGATCTGGAACCGCGATTTCGTCAAAAGCGTTCAGATCACGATGGCCGAGGACTTCGGCGTGAAGGGACGGGGAAAGCTCTACGAGGGGTTGGGCGCGGTCCGCGACGTGATCCAGAACCATATGCTTCAGGTTCTCGCTTGCCTGGCGATGGATGCCCCGAAGAACACGGGCTCCGAAGCCCTGCGCGACGAAAAGGCGCGCCTTCTCCAAGCGGTCCTTCCCCTCGCCGGCCGCGACGCGGTTCGCGGACAGTTTCGGGGATACCGCGACGAGCCCGGCGTGGCCTCCGACTCACGCGTCGAAACCTTCGCCGCCGTCCGTCTCCACATCGACTCCAAGCGCTGGAAAGGCGTCCCCTTCCTCATCCGCGCCGGCAAATCTCTCGCGGTGACCTGCACGGAGGCCCTGGTCGAACTCAAGGCCCCCGCGAGGACGGTCTTCGGCGAGCGCCTCGCGGGCCGCGGGGACGTCAATTATTTGCGCTTCCGCCTGGGTCCCGAGGTGGCGATCGCCCTGGGCGTGCGCTCCAAGGCGGCGGGCGAGGATATGTCCGGGAAACAGACAGAACTCCTGGCCGTCGAGCGCGGGACGGGCGAGATGGGACCGTATGAGCGGCTTCTCGGAGACGCCATGCGCGGGGACGCGATGCTTTTCGCGCGCGAAGACACGGTCGAGGCGCAGTGGCGGGTGGTGGACCCGATCCTCGACGGAAGGCTTCCATTGCGCGAATACGAGCCGGGAACGTGGGGGCCGCCCGAGGCCGACCGGCTCGCTTCCCCCTTTGGAGGCTGGCACACTCCCGGCGTCACCGGGCGCAAAGGCTAAACATCTCCCGGACTTTGGTAAAATAGTCCCGACGGGAAATTCCCCTCAAGGAGATTAGAAAACAATGCCTATTGAAACACCGACGAAGCCCGCGTCGCACGAGAACGCGATCCCTGCCGCGACCATCAGCGCGGCGGAGTATTTCCGGACCAAGCTCCAGTTTGAGACCACCCCGCACGACCTCAAGCGCGACATGGAGGCCGGCCACGTCGTCCTCCTCGACGTGCGCGACGAACAGTCCTATAAGACGGAGCGCATTCCTGGAGCCAAGAACGTCCCCCTGACCCAGCTCGAGCGGCACTTGGCTGAGATGCCCAACGGAAAAACCCTCGTGACCTACTGCTGGAACATCACCTGCGCGGCAGCCACAAAGGCGGCCCTCATCCTGGCCGAGAAAGGCTACAAGGTCCAGGAGCTGGTAGGCGGCATCGGCGAGTGGAAGGCGAAGTTCCCGACCGAGAGCTCCAAGTAAGAATTCCCGGTTAGGCAAAACCCCGTCCGAAATTCGGACGGGGTTTTTTGCTGCGTCACATCAGCTTGCGGACGAGCCGAACGAGGTCTTCGACCACGGCGCCGACGACTTCCTCGACGGCTTGCTGCTCGATGCCTTGAGCCAGGGCGTCGGGCGAGCACGCCGGATCCCCGTAGGCGCCGCCGGGGTCTTGCTGGGCCGCCGCCGGGAAGGCCGTCCCTCGCATGCGGAGAATCTTCTGGTTGCGGTAATCATAGACCACGGTCTTGCTCTCCGCCATGCACTCGTTGGAGAGCCGGACATAGGGCTCGACGAGCGCGTCGGCCAGGGGCTTGGGGAGCCACGAATGCACCTGGCTCATGCTCAAATGCGTGTCGACGAGGTAGCCGACGTTCTCCCGGGCCCCGACCGTCCGCGGATTTCCCCCAGCGAGAGGCGTGGGCGCCGCAGGAGAGCTCAGGTACGCCTTGAACTCGGCGTTGATCTCACCGGCGTCCCGCCCGAGCTCCTGATTCAGCACCCGGACGGAGGGAAATAGCCGGGCCTTCCGGACCGCCGCCGCCAATTTGGCCGAAAGCACGGGCGAATAGAGAGGCGGCCGGCCGGGACCGCGATCGATGTGGACGGCGACGGCGACTCCGCGCGGCGCCCGCGCCTGCGCCGGCCACCGCGCCCCAGCCAGGCCCGCCGGCCCCGCGCAGCCTGCCCCTGCCGCCAGGACCAGAAGGACCCCGAGGATCGCGTTCCTCATGCCCACCGGCCGATTCTAGCAATCTAGCCCCGCGCACGAGGACCCCTGGGCGTTCGCCCGCGAGAGCCCCCGCTTAAATTAAAAATCGAGGCAAGCACAACCGCAGCCGCATTGGCGGCGCTCGCGGCAATGGCAGGACGGGCAGCACTCGCAAACCGCCCAGCTCGCTTTTTCTTGGTGCTTGGCTTGCGTCTCCCCCTTCCTGACGAACTTGGGGCTATTTTTCATGGATTTCCTCCGATATGCCTGACGCTTTCAGATGCCTTTAACAACGCAACAAAAGGACTCCGGAAATCTTGTTGCGCTGACGAGGTCCGATTCGGCGCCGTCACTCTGAATATTCCCGCATATCGTAGACCTTCTCGATTTTCCTGCCGTCCCACTCGAAAACCATATGCCGCGTAGAGGTCGCTCACATGCCCCGAGAGCATACGGTCAAGCGCCGACTTGCCGCCGACGCGCCGTCACGCCCAGGAGCCGCATTGGTGTTCTTTGAGGCCTGACCTTCTGGGCCCTTTGTCCCTAAAAAGAATGCCCTAAAGCCTCCTGCGCAGGATCCGAGGGGCGCCTATAATTTTTAGACGGCGCAAATGCGTCGGATTAATTAGCGCGGAGAAATCAAGAGATGAAAAAGACGATCTTGGCGGCGATGACGGTCGCGGCCTTCTCGGTTGCGGGGTGGGCGGGAACGTTGGAGCAGACGGCCATTTCGGGGAACTCTTCCCTGGGTATTGCGGGGATGCCGGAGCAGATGTCCACGCAATCCCCGCAACAATTCGATCCCGCGGCACTCAATATCTGTACCAGCGAAAGCGCTTTCGTCATGTCGAATTGCCTTGCCATCATCAGGAACGGGACGTTTAACTCCGAGGCATTGAAACTCTGCGATACCTGCGGGAGTTCGATCGCAACCAACGAGTGCCTAAGCATCATCAAGAATGGCTCCTTTGAAGGAGCCGCGCTTTCTGTATGCGCGCGGAATCGTTCCGCGCTTGCCATGAATTTGTGCCTTGGCATCATCAAGGATGGAACGTTTGACTTGGAGGCGCTCAAGGCTTGCGACGGCTACGCGGATGCACGGGCAACAAATCAGTGTCTTTCGGCGATCCGTGGCCCAAAGAATGTGGCCACGAATAGATAGTTTCTGCTCGGAAGCCGCAAATTGAGCGGCTCAACCGCTATTGTTACACACGGCGGGCGATGATGAATAACCGCTCGCCTCGGCACAAGGAGGCGAGCGCGGTGCTCTACGGCAAGCACCTCGAGAGGCTGATCGGCAAGGCGGGTGGCCCGGTCAACGGGACTGTCGTCCCGGCCGAGCGGCCTAGCGGGCGACATCGGCCTCTGTCGGGACCTCCCGCGCGTCGCGATCATCGGGACGAGAAAGCCATCCGCCCTCGGCCTCCGACGCACGCATGACCTCGCGAAGATGCTCGTCTCGCGCGACGTGGTCATCGTCAGCGGCCTCGCCCGCGGCGTCGACACCTGCGCCCATCAAACGGCCATCGACGCGCGCGGCAAGACCATCGCCGTCCTGGGGACGCCGCTCGACCAGTTCTACCCCAAGGAGAACGCCGACCTCCAGCGCAAGATCATGGCCGAGCACCTGGCGATCTCCCAGTTCCCGCACGGCTACACCGTGCAGCCCAAGAGCTTCGCGATCCGTAACAGGACCATGGCGCTGATCGCGCACGCCACGGTCATCGTGGAAGCTGGAGAGGGTAGCGGGACCCTACATCAGGGATGGGAAGTCCTGCGCCTGGGACGGCCGCTATTCCTCATGGAATCCCTGATACGGGACAAGAAGCTGGAGTGGCCCGGCAAGATGACGGCCTACGGCGCCCAAGTCCTCACGCGGGACAACATGGACGACCTATTCGAGTGCCTCCCCCACGCGGTCCCAAGTGAAGAAGCCGTCCTGTCTTTCTGAAGCAACCTACTCCTCATTCCTCGTATATTCTCCCCGGAGGAGCTACAGCCCGGCAAAAACACCATCATCCTCAACGACATCCTGGGGCCGGACACGCTCGTCGTCCCCTGTCCTAGAAGCACGCCATTGGTCCGTGGAGGGTTATGGCCACTCCCTATCGCATTCCGAAGCCGCCTTCCACATTAACAGAAAGCAACTTCTAGACCATTTGGAAGCTCTTCTGATTCACTCTTTTGAACCCACAATGAATGGTCAAGAAGGACATTTTGGCGAGACAGTCGTTCGGTACGAACAGAGACGGGATTCCAGGCTCGGCCCCACTGATCGCGAACTTTTGGAACAGATCGCCAAGCACGGGAAATTTCTAGACCCGAATCAGAAGATTACTAGAAGAGGCTGGAAAACGTCCCCTGATGACAACATATAAGTCGAGACTCACTTCGCGGTTTGAAATCAAAGTAGACAGCGTATATGGCCTTCCAAACGCCTCCCACCCTATCCTCATCTTCCGCTTCCCACGAGGCCAGCACTACCTGGGGAATCTTTACCGCCTCTGCCAGCAGAGCCCCCCACACCCTATGGAGTTCCATCCGAACAACGAGTGGCAGGACCAGTTGGCCCTATCCCTCGACTGGGACACCGTGCATGAAATCGAAAGGCATCGCGATGGCGGAGGGGTCTCGTTCTCCGCCGGCCTGCAATTCGCGTGCGCGGGAGTAGCCACGAATGCAAGCGAGGTCCAATCGCTTTTCTGGCTGCAAGTCGATCTCACGCGGGATCGCAGCAGCGAGATCAAAGTTTCCCAGGCCGAATGGATTGAAGTGCTCAAGCGATGGAACTACGCGGAAATATTACCGCTGGAGGTTGTCCTTCCCAAGGATTCCGTCAACAGACAGATATTCGCATCCTCCTGGGCACACATCAACGACGCCAAGCGTCGTTTTCTGGGCGGTGATTACTCGGGAACCCTCACGGACACACGCCCCGAGGCACTCGCCGGACTATCCATGTGTCAGCAGTTCCTGGCATTCCTCAGCAAACAGGAAATCCCTGCTACACCTTCCGTCACTCCCCCAAGTGGATAATGAGGACAAAAACGTACAGGCCAATTCGGAAAAGAGGGGCTTCTTCTACTTGGACGCCTACGCCTCTGGATTTCGCCGCGATCGATTTTGAAACCGCCAACCATGATCCCGGCTCGGCCTGCGCGGTGGGCCTCGTGCGGGTCGAAAAGGGACGGATCGTCCGGCAAGCGCGCTTCCTGATCAAACCCCCAAACCCGGATTTCTACTTCTCCTACCTGCACGGCATCTATCCTGAGGACGTGGCCGACGCCCCGCGAAGTCGGGGGCGTACTGCGGGCCTGCTGCGCGGCCGCCGGAATCGAACCGCCGAACATTCCCTTCCTGTGCACGGTGTATTTGGCGCGCCGCGTCTGGAGCATCTACCCGACCAAGCTCCCCGATGTCTGTGGTCGCTTGGGGATCGCCCTCGACCACCACGAGGCCCTCTCCGATGCCCGCGCCTGCGCTCGGATCGTCATGGCCGCCGGACGGGAGGGCGCCGTCCTCGCGGAGATGACAGGCGCGGTAACGGTCTGACGCAATTTTATCGCGATATATTGCATTTTCATCTCATCCCATGCATAATTCCTCAAGAAGATCGAGGATTCATGCATGGGCAAGTCCAAGGACGCCTTCGACCGTCTCTACGAGGTTGCCCTCGACCAGCAGGGCTACTTCACGGCCAAGCAGGCCGTCGCGGCGGGCTACGCTGACAACGTCCACCCTTTCCACGTCAAGGCCGGCAACTGGGTCCGTGAACGGCGCGGCATCTACCGCCTCGCCAAGTTCCACCCGACCGAGCGTCCCGATCTCATGCTTTGGTCGCTGTGGTCGCGCGGCCGCGACGACAGGCCGCGTGGCGTATTCTCCCACGAGACCGCGCTCAGCTTCTACGAGCTCTCGGACGTCAACCCCGCGCGCCTCCACATGACCGTCCCCCCGGGCTTCCGCAAGGGGACTCCCATCCCCAAGGGCCTCGCCCTCCACCGCGCCAGGGTCCACGAGAGCGAGGTCCAGGATGTGCTTGGCGTCAAGGTGACGACGCCGCTGCGCACGCTCGCGGACATGGTCGAGGAGGGCATCGTCCAGAAAGATCATCAAGAGCAGGCGGTCAAGGAGGCGTTCGCGCGTGGACTCGTGACGAACGCACAGCTTAGCGACGCCGCGCGCATCCCTGAGAACGTCAAGCGCGAAATCGTCCGCCTGCGGGACAAGCCCCGTGGCTGAGCCGCGACGCTACCAGAGCGCGACGGCGTTCCGCCGGGCCATTGAGGACAGGCTCAAGACACTTTCGATCAAGGAACGCATCCCGCTCGAGCGTCCGCCTGCTGGCCAGGCTTTTCGTCGCACGGCGCTTATTGCCTCCCGTGACTTTCTTGTTCCTCATCAGACTTCGGCAAATTGTGGCCAAGCCAAAAACGGTGCTGCCAATTGAGGGCGTAGACTTCATCGCGCTCGCCATTGGCAGACACCGCAACGGTGGAAGCAGGAATATAGGTGAAGCTGAGATTCAGGGGATGATACATGACGGTCATGCCTGCCGCCGCTCCACCATAGTCCATCGTAGAGCCAGGCGCTACTCCTGAAGGCGCTTCCGGTCCCGTAATATGAAGCCCGGGTTGATGATTGCCGACATCCATGCCTATGCCAAAAATAATCCATCTCAGCGGGCCCGTGTTGAACTGTGGGGCAAAGCCAAACATGGTCCCGAGGCCGTTGATGCCGTAAAGAACTTGTCCCGAGTTGATGGGAACACTCGCCCCGTTAGGGGCAAGAATGCCATTAGACGTGGCTTGGGTTGAATTGTTCTCGTAACTTACTCCCAGCATGACGGGAATACGGAAATTATCGCCTGACAGAGGCTCCCCTATGAGCATGGCACTCGCCATATATCCATCAACCAAAATGGGGATGCCGGAGGTATCGTCTCCCGTCATGCGACCGTACCCCAGCAAGCCGCCGATAGCCCAGTGCGCAGACAATCCATAGTCGACTGAGGCACCCAAACCAAAGCCACTTGCCTTCGCTTCCTGAACTCCCCCGTTGGCAGGCGCTGAATAGGTTGCGTAACCAGGCGTCAGATGAAGGTCCAGGGCTTTTTTCTTAAACGGCTTGACGGGCATTGCCTCGGCGGCCAAGTAACTCATCAGGACCCTGTTATAGTACTGGGCACTAGCCGGGGACACCGCCAGCAACGCCACGACCACGGCGAGAAGCCCCCGTCCAACGTCAACGCGCCGTGCGGACCAGGCGGAATCCCAAAGATCGGTAGTGGCCGTCCGGCTGGCCGATAGCAAGGCGTGCCGGGCTTGCGTAGGCGGCGGACTCATCCCAGGAGCTGCCCCTCTGAACTCTGAAGGACCCTGCGGAGGGGCCCTGCGGGTCCACGCTCGCTCCTCCGGGATAATCACCATAAACATAAGCGTCCTGCGTCCACTCCAGAACGTTGCCCAGCATATCATAAAGCCCCCATGCGTTAGCCTCCTGGATGGCCACCGCGTGGGTTCTCCCGCCCGAAGTCTCGGAGGTCCAGGCCCCGCCCTGGAAGCCCCCGCCGGCCCTCGCCGCGTACTCCCACTCGGCCTCGGTCGGCAGACGATAGACGTGTTTGTCTTGGACCGCGTTGATCCTCGCGATGAAGCTCTGGACGTCGTTCCACGAGACGTTCTCGACGGGATTGTCCATGCAAACCCCCCTGCCGGCGATCACCGCGCGCTCATCCTCGCTGCAATCGAGCTCCCCGCTGAAATGGGAGGGATTCCTTCCCATGACCAGCTCGTATTGCTCCTGGGTCACCACCGTTGCCTGCATCTCAAAGCCGCGCGTCAGGGTCACCGGGCGATAGGGCTCCCCCGCGTCCCCTCCCATGAGAAAAGTACCGGACGAGATCGCGACGAAACGCGCCGCCACACCGACCGTCCGTTCGTCGAGGGCGGCCAGGGCGGCTGAGCGGTCCAACGGGGCGTCCGCAGGAGCGATAGAGCCGGGGTCGTCCCCCGAGAATCCGAAGGCCGCCCGAGAAAGGAGTCCCGCTGCCAATGCCGCCCCGATCCATCGTCCCATGCCTTCATGTGGCGCCGAAGTCCGTCAACGCAGAAGGGACCTTGGGGAACGGCTCATGGGGCCGATGGTCCCGGGCCAACGGAACGTCCACCTAGACGCAAGGGACTATTTACCCCTCGCTGACACGCATCCGGGTCCATGCGTGTAGAAATACGGTAGAATCCCCTACACGCATGAACACGCATCACCGGATTTGGCCGCATTTTGGCCGCATGGCATTAATCCTACCTGCGCTGTATATACTCGAAGGCTGCGCCCTGCCGCTGGTTAAAGCCGCCCGGAACGGCGACCTCAATGCTGTCCAGGCGCTAATCAGGAGCGGGGTTAACGTGAATAATGCTTGCGGCGTCAATCTCTGCGGCCCAACGCCGCTGGAGGCTGCGGCACTCGCGGGACATCTGAATGTAGTTAAAGCGCTGATTGCCGCGGGTGCTGATGTTAATCAAATATCCATAAAGAGCGGTTTTGTTCGTGATCATGGAACGGCGCTTTGTTGGGCGGCTCATGAAAGCCATTGGGATGTCGTAAAGATGTTGATTGATGCCGGGGCTGTAGTTAACAGGCTGCTGAAAAACTCCCGTTTTTCGATCGTGTAATCGTAAAATCTCTCGACGGAACGCCGAAATATAAGGAGGCCGCCGAGATGATGGGAGCCCGCCAGCCGCAGCCGAACCTCTTTCACACCGTGCAGCTCGAAGACCTCGTGCCCGAGAATCATCCGTTGCGCAGGATTCGCCCGCTGGTAGATACCGAGCGCATCCGCAAGCTCTGCAAGCCGTTCTACAGCGATGAGGGCCGGCCGAGCATCCCGCCGGAGCAGTTGTTTCTGGCGATGCTGGGCGGCTATCTTCTCGGCGCGCGCTCCGACCGGCAGATCATCATGGAGCTGCGGTGCAACATGGCGTTTCGGTGGTTCGTGGGCCTGGACATCGACTCGAAGGTCTGGGACGACACGACGTTCTCAAAGAACCGCGAGCACCGGTTCGACGAGACGGACATCTTCGAGACGCTCTTCGACGATACGGTGCGCCAAGCGATCGAGAAGGGCTGGGTGAGCGATCACTGGTCGACGGACGGGACGCTGGTGAGAGCCAACGCGAGCCAGAAGAGCTTTGTTCGCATCGAGCTTCATCACAGTCCCGAAGAGTTCCGGGAGGTTGTCTCAGGCAAGAAGAAGGCGGAGCGCCGCCGCGGCAACGACAAGGACGACGACAAAGGCAATCCGACGGTCGATTGGCAAGGCGAGAAGCGTTCCAATAAGACACACCGCTCGACGACGGACCCGGACGCGCGGATCGCAACGAAGTCGAACAAGGAGACGGCCGTTCCGGCCTATACGGTCAACGGCGTCATGGAGAACCGCAACCGCATCCTGATGGGGATCGGCGTCGAGATCTTCCAAGGCCCGACCTCCGAGCGCGAGGGCTGCTTGAGCCTCTTGAGACGCGCCAAGGAACGACTGAAGATCAAGCCCAAGACCTTAGGCGGCGACAAGGGCTTTTTTGAGAAGAAGTTCATCCAGGGTCTGCTTCGTCGGCGAGTCGAGCCGCACATTGCCGCGCAAGAGCGCGGCAGCGACCGGGCGCACATGCGGGTGAGAATGAGGCGGCGAGGATTCGGCTACGGGCTGAGCCAGCGGGCGCGCAAGAAGATCGAAGAGCTATGGGGCGAGGGCAAGGAACTCCACGGGCTCAGGCGCTTCAGCCGACGGATGCTCGATAACGTTCGGCAAGAAACATGGATCAAGGGTTGGCTGCTCAATTTAAAGCGTTTAGCGGCTCTAGAGGCGAGAGCGCCGGCATGAGTCCACACGATCCACAGGCTTCGATGAGCGTTGAACGGAATTATCAACAGCGGGAAAAGGCCGCGCCGGCGGCAACGCGCACAAAAATCAACCGTTTTTCAGCAGCCTGTTAATTCGCCGCAGGGGAGCTGGGCACGGGTTTGGCGGCCGGCTCCGGTTCGGTATGCGGAACAGGCGATTGAGCGCCTTGCGCCGCCTTCTTGGCGGCGACGGAGGAGGTCGCGGCGGCCGGCGGCGGGTCGTCTTTCTTCGAAGCTGCCGCTTGCAGGGCCGCCAGCTTGCGGCGCGCCTCCATGGCGTCCTTCATCAAGGAGCTTTTGGGGTGGGCCTTTTCGAAGGCATCCAGCGCGGCGCGGCCCTCCTTGAGCCGTCCTTGAAGGACAAGATTGATGGCTTGCGCGAGATCCTTTCTTTCTTTTTTTAGGGCGGCTAGCCTCTCGTAATGTATGCCGCCGATCCACGCGGGAGTATTGAGGTCGGCGGCGGGCTGGCCGGCGGCGCGGACGGCGGCCACGGCGGCGACATCTCGCCCTGCCCTCGGCGCCGCGCCGAGCAGAGAGGAGCTCAGGCCGGCTTCCAGACGCTTAAACCAGGAAAGAATCTCCGATCCGGGGGGGGCGGAGCTTGGCCTGCTCGCCTCGGCGGCCCAAGAGCGGGTCGAGGAAAGGCCGCAGAACGCCAGGAACGTCCATAAAAAGACTCGGTTCATGATGTGCTCCTCCTTAAGATTCCTTTAGCTTGAGAAGAAAAGATTCCGTCGCGGACTTGAGATCGGGATCGAGCGCCGCCGCTTTCGCGGCATCCTCGCGGGCGCGGTCGCGGCGTTTGAGATGAATATCGGCTTTGAGCATATTCATGCGCAGGTCGGCGTTGTCGGGCGCCGCCGCCGCCGCCTTGGCGTAGTAGGACCGCGCTTGAGTGTAGCGCCCTTTGAGGAAGTAGGTGTTTCCGAGGGCGTTCAAGGCGGCCGCATCATTGGGGGATTTCTTCAGAATCGCGTGAAATTGATTGCGGGCGTCCTCTTCATGGCCGGCCTCCCACTCGAGCCGCCCTAAGTCGATGCGCGCGGCGTCATAATCCGGATGGCCC
>JAJYFI010000017.1 GCA_021790955.1 bacterium
TCTTGGCGGCCCGGCCCGCCCGTGCGGAAACCGCTTCATCAACCGCCCCCCCGGCGGCCTTGCCTTGGGCGATGCCGCGCGCGGGATCGACGGAATCGTTGGCGCGCGTCCCCGCCTTGGCCCTTCACCTTCCCGTCTTCGCCCAAGCCGCCGCCGGCGTCGGCGTGGCCGCCGTTGAGAGGGACCCGGACGGGGTCGTGAGGCGGCAGGCCCCCGTGTTGGCCGTCGACGGCCAAGTCGTGCCCTCGTTTCCCCTCGCGTTGGCGTCGTTGTCCATGGGCGCCAGCCCCGGCCGCCTGACGGTCGTTCCCGGCCGCCGCGTGGCCGGGAACGGCATCGATGTCCCTCTTTCCGCGTCGGGGACCGTCCTCATCGACTTTTACGGGCCGTCGAGGACTTATCTTCCCTATCCGGCCTGGGAGGCGCTGTCGGGCAAGATCCCGGCCTCGGCCTTCTACGACAAGATCGTCCTCATCGGCCCCACGGCCCGCGAATCGGCTCCCTCCTATAAGACCGCCGTCGATCGCGCCATGACGGGGCTGGAGCTGGCTGCCAACGAGCTTCAGAACATCCTCGACCGCAATTTCATCCTTCCGGCGCCGCGGGGGGAACGCTGGGAGGGAGGGCTGTGGGGCTTCGCCGCCTTTTTCGCGGCCATCCTCCTTCCCTTCATGGGAGCGACCTGGGCCGTCGCCGTCGCATGGCTTTTTTCCTGCGCGCTGGTCGGCGTCGGGGTCTATTTCATGACGCAGGGGTTCTGGCTCGTCGTGGCCGGACCGGCGTCGGCGATCTTCCTCTCCGCTCTCGTGGTGGCTTTCACGCGGGTCGCATGGTTCGCGTTCCTGGGCCGGCGCGGCCTGAAAAGGGAGAAGGAATCTCCGGCGGTCGCGGGGGCGCGGGCCGCCCTCCCGGCCCCCGGCGCGGGCGAGACGGCCGCCGCGGCTCCTAAAACGCTCAACGGCGGCTCTTCCTCGAAGCCCGCCGGCGATTCGATCCCCTACGAAATCTTGAGGGAGATCGACGGTTTCGTGCTGGGACAAGGTCAAAGCGCCGCGGCGGGGAAGGACCCTCGCCACGGCGGCGAGGTGCTCGTCATTTCGCGCCGTTTCTCTTCCTTGGACGACGCCACGGCCTTTCTCGCCGAAGGCCCCGTGCTTGTCTCTTTTGAGCATCCGAACTTCCTGCATGTCCTTGATTTCGGCGAGGCGGGGCGGACCGGGTATCTCGCGGCGGAGATGCCGGCGGGGCCGACCTTGGCCGCGCGGCTGCGCAGCGGACCGCCCCTCAGCGTGGAGGCGGCCCTGGGGCTCATGGCCGACCTTTGCGGCGCTCTCGAGGCGGCGTCCAAGGCCGGGATTCCCGTCGGAGCCGTCCATCCGGCCTCCATCGCGCTGGGCCGCGACGGCGCCCCGAAGCTTCTCAATTACTGGGGCGGCGGCCTTCCCGCCGCGGCAAGCGCCGGTGCCGCGGGCGGAGAGCCGAAGAAGGACGACATCGCCTATCTGAGCCCCGAGGCCGTCGCGGGAAAGCCGCTCGGCATCGCGTCCGCCGTGTTTTCCTCGGGAGTCCTCCTCTATGAGCTGTTGACGGGCAAGCATCCCTTTTTAAGGCCCGAGGACGGCCTCGGCGAGCTGGTCTTTAAAATCGTCAACGATCCCCTGATGCCGCTCTCCGAGCTCAACCCCGCCGCGCCCCGCTGCGCTCAGGAGATCGTCATGCGGGCCATGGCGAAGGCGCCTGGAGAGCGCTACGCGGGCCCCGGGGAGATGGCCGCGTCCTTGCGGAGCTGCCTGGCCTCGATGATCGAGCCGGCCGCGTCGGCCCCGGCCGCCAAGGTCGCGGGAGCGGGACCGGCATGATCCAATCGCATCCCGTCCTTTCCGCCTCGGGTTTGTCGGACCGCGGTCTCATCCGGAGCAACAACGAGGACCAGTGGGGCATGGAGGCGGAACTGGGGCTCTTCGTCGTCGCGGACGGTTTGGGCGGCCACAACTCCGGCGAAATCGCGAGCGCTCTCGCGGTCCGGACGTTCATGGACACGGCGGCGAAGCGCCGCGCCGAGGCGCCGGGGATTCCGGATCTCGCCGAGAGGCGGCGGTTGCTTGAGGCATGGATCAAGGCGGCCAACAGGGCGATCTTCGACCAGGCTCGGGCGCGGCCCCAGGACGCCGGCATGGGGACGACGATGGTCGCGGCGTGGGCGGGCTCCGGCGATCTCGCCTACGCCCACGTGGGCGACAGCAGGCTCTATCTTTTCCATGGAGGCCGGCTTGAGCGGCTGACGCAGGATCACAGCTGGGCGGCCGAGCAGGTGCGCCGGGGGCTGATGAGCCCGGAAGCGGCGCGACGGCCGGAAGTTTCAAGCGCGCTCACCCGAGCCGTCGGCCTCGACGCGGACGTGGCGGTGGACGTCGCGTCGCGTGCGATCGAGCCCGGCGACGTCCTTCTTCTCGCGAGCGACGGGCTCACCAATATGGTCGCGGATGCCGATATCGAAAGCCTCCTCGGCGTCTACCGGCGGGCCGCGGGCGAGGCCGCGCGCAGCCTTGTCGAGCGGGCGAAAGCCGCGGGAGGGATCGACAATATCACCGTCGTTGTCGCGAGGGTGGCGGGCAGCGGGAGAATGCGCTAATGGAGATGGACGAAGCCGCGGTCGTCGACGAAATCATCAGGGTCTGCCGGCGTCTCAACGACAAGAACATGATCGCCTCGGCGGACGGCAACGTGAGCGTCCGCGTCCGCGACGATCGGATCGTGATGACGCCGACGGGGATCAACAAGGCCTTCCTCAAACCCGAGGACATGGCCGTGATCTCCCCCGACGGGCGCGTCCTCCAGGGAAAACCTTCGAGCGAGCGGCTCATCCACTTGGAGGTCTACAACCATTGTCCCCAGGCGAAGGCCGTCGTCCACGCGCATCCGCCCGCCGCGGTCGCCTGGTCGGTGGCGCGTCCCTACCTCAAGGAGCTCCCTTCCGACTGCCTGCCGGAGGTGATTCTGGCCGTGGGCAGAATCCCCATCGTTCCCTACGCCAGGCCCTCGACCCCGGCGATGGCGGAGAAGCTCCAGCCCTTTCTCTGCAAGCACCGGGCCATGATCCTCGCCCGGCATGGGGCGCTGTGCTGGGGGGAAACCCTCCAAGAGGCCTACAACGGCATCGAGCGGGTCGAGCACGCCGCGTGGATCCTGCGCCTGGCGCAGGGTTTCGGAGGCCTTGCGCCGGTGCCGGGGGAGGAGCTCGCGGCCCTTCAGGGTTTGCGGCGCAAGCTCGGCGAAAGGATCCTCTAGTGAAAGACCTTGTCTCGATGGGCCTCGTCTGCGAGAAAGGCCGGCTCTGGGTCCTGGACCAAACGCTTCTTCCCAACAAGGAGGAGTGGTTGCGCGCCGACTCGCCGCCCCAAATGGCGTCTTTCATCCTTGACCTCAAGGTGCGGGGAGCTCCCTTGATCGGCGTCGCGGCGGCGGCGGCGCTGGCGCGGTGCGCCGAGGAGGGGGCGAGCTGGGAGGAGTTTAAGGGCGCGGCGATGCTCCTGCGACGGGCGCGCCCGACCGCCGTCAACCTCATGGCCGCGGTGGACCGGATGCTCGCGGCCTGCCGGCCCGCCGGAGGGAAGGCGGGAGGCAAGACGGCCTTGGCGGAAAGGGCTTGCGCCGAGGCGGAGCGCGTCTTCGACGAGGACGTGGCCCTTTGCCGCAGGATCGCTGAGCGCGGCGCGCGCTTCATCCAGGACGGCGAGTCCGTCCTCACCCACTGCAACGCAGGGGGGCTCGCGACGGCCGGCATCGGCACGGCGGTCGGGGTCATCCGGGCGGCGCACGAGTCGGGCAAACGCGTCCACGTTTTCGTGGACGAGACCCGGCCGCTTCTTCAGGGAGCGCGGCTGACCGCCTGGGAGCTTGAGAGCCTCAAGATTCCCTATACGATCGTCTGCGACAACATGGCGGGAAGCCTGATGCGTCGCGGGAAGATCCGCGGGATTTTCGTGGGCGCCGACCGTATCGCCCGCAACGGCGACTTCGCGAACAAGATCGGAACCTATCCCCTGGCCGTCCTCGCGCGCCATCACGGCGTCCCTTTTTACTGCGCCGCGCCGGTGACGACCGTGGACCTCGCGATCGAGACGGGGGAGCGCATCCCGATCGAGGAACGCTCGCCGGAGGAAGTCAGGCGCGACTGGGGGCCCCGGCGAGCCCGCGTCTATAACCCGGCCTTCGACGTCACCCCGGCGGAGCTTCTTGAGGCCATGATCCTCGACGTCGGGGTCGTCCGCCGCGCGGATCTCCTTAAGGGACGCCTTTCCTCCCGGGTGACGCTCAAGCCGCCGGCTCGGGCGCGGCGTTAGCCGGCCGTTCGACCATGCCCCGGAAGGCGTGGCTCGCGCTTGAAAACGGCCTGGTCTACGAGGGCTTGTCCGTGGGCGCCGAGGGCGCGGCCGAGGGCGAGGTCGTTTTCAGCACTTCGATGACGGGTTATGTCGAGACCCTCACGGACCCCTCCTATTGGGGGCAGATCGTGGTCGCGACGCACCCCCACGTCGGCAACCACGGCGTCCAGCCCTCGGATCGGCAATGGGAGCGCGTCGCGGCGTCGGGATTCGTGGTCGCGGACTCGGATTCTCCGGATTGCGAAGGCGAGGGGGGGCTCAGCCTGAGGCGCTTCCTCGTTCACGATCGGATCGTCGCCGCCGCGGGACTCCCCACGCGCGGTCTCGCCCTTGAGATTCGCAAGGCCGGGGCGCTGCGCGGGGTGCTCACGACTGAAAAGGCGAGTTCCAGGGCTCTGCTGGCGCGCGCCAGGAAAGTCCCCGCCATGGCGGGGCGTTCCCTCGCGCACATCGTCAGCGTCCCGGCGCCCCGGGTTTACGGCCGATCGCGGCGGCGGGTCGCGCTTTGGGATTTCGGGGCCAAGCGCGCCTTGATCGACAGCTTGATCGAGGCCGGGGTTTCCGTCAAAGCCTTCCCATCCCGGGCCTCCGCGCAGGATCTTCTTGAGGAGCTCCCTGAGGCGGTCGTTCTCTCAAGCGGTCCGGGGGACCCCGCGGCCATGCGGCCCGAGATCGAGACGGCGCGCGAACTCCTGCGCGCGGGCGTCCCGCTCCTCGGCGTCTGCCTCGGCCACCAGCTTCTGGGCCTCGCCGCGGGGGCCTCGCGTTTGAAGCTTCGCTTCGGCCATCACGGGTCGAACCATCCGGTCACGGACCTCGAGGCGGGACGCGTCCTCATCACGACGCAGAACCACGGGTTCGCCTTGAGATCCGGAAGCCTTCCCTCCGGCTGCCGGGAAACCCACCGCAGCCTCGACGACGGGACGCTCGAGGGCTTCCGTCGCGGAAGACGGGCGCTCGGGCTGCAGTTTCATCCCGAGGGCGCGCCGGGGCCGCGGGAGGCGCGGGAGCTCGTGCGCCGCTTCTTGAACGGCTAACGAGCGTCTCGTGGCAGTTTCTCGATCTTCTCTTCGATGGCCCGCCGCCGCTCGGGCGGGGGGTTGAGCCGCAGGGCCGCGGCGTAAAATTCCCGGGCTCGATCGGGCTTGCCCTCGAGGGCCGAGCAGCGCCGCGGCCTTGCCGCCAACGCCTCTAAAGCCGGTCTTGTCCTGGCGGAAACGCGGCCGCCTCTTCGATTCTCGATCCTCGTCGTCGACGACGATCCGGAAACGGCCGATCTTTTGAAGGTGCTCTTCAATGTAGAATCTCATCGCATCCTGGGGGCCTCCTCCGGCGTTCAGGGGCTTCGGATGGCCGCCAGCGAATCGCCGGAGCTTGTTCTTCTCGACCTGCGCATGCCCGGGATGACGGGGGAGGAAGTCTGCCGGCGGCTGAGGCAACAGGAGAAATCCTTTTACCTCCCCATCCTGGTTTACTCCGCGCATGTGGAACTTGGCTCGCGCGTCAACGCGATGGAACTGGGCGTGGACGGCTTTTTGCCGAAGCCCGCTCCCGTGGAGCTTTTGAAGTCAGCGATCATCGCCCTGATCCGCCGCCACCGCCTGCGCCAAAACGACGCCGGAGCCGCGGTTCTGGGGGCGCTCTCCCTCAAGGCTGCGGAGCGTCGCCTCGATATTGCCGGGGGATCGAGCGCGGAACTGACCCCGATCGAGTGCGCGATATGCTCCCTCTTGATCGGCGCCGAAGGGCGCTTCGTGAGCCGCGAGCTGTTCTTGAAGAAGCTGGGATATCTCTGGCGCGCGGACGATCATGAGGCGCTCAAGGTCCACGTCAGCCACCTCCGCAAAAAGCTGGGCCCCTACGGGGGCCTCCTCGAATGCCGACGCGGAGAGGGCTATCGCTTGAACGCCGCCGAAGCCCGGCGCTTGTCGCCGTCTTAGCCGACCCCCGAAATTCGGCATCAGGCCGCGGGCAGGGCTGTCCTTGACAGGTCGGAGAGAGGGTTTATACTCCCCTTGTGCCGACCATCGGGGTTCTCTTGTCGATGCTTTCAGCCGCGGCTTTTGCGGCGGATTTTCAGAACGGCCAAAATGCGTCCATCGTTTTAGGACAGACTAATTTTACAAGCGTGTCATCCGCTTTGACTCAAAGCGGCGTCTCTTTCGTCACGGGAGTTTCCACCGGCTCTTCCGCTTCTCTATGGGTTGCGGATAGCGGCCATGGCCGGATACTCCATTTTTCTCCACCCTTCTCCAATGGAATGAATGCCGATCTCGTGATCGGCGACGCAGACTTTACGACGCAAACATCGCCATACCTGCCGCTTGCGACTTCTTCCACCACCGCCGGCGCTTCGGGGGTTGTCGTGGATCCCTCCGGGAATCTATGGGTCGCCGATTGCCCTAGTGGAAGCGGCACAGGGTGCCGAGTGCTTCGGTTCTCGCCGCCCTTTTCCAACGGCATGAATGCCGATCTCGTGATCGGACAGCCTAATTTCACGAGCAGCGCTCCGGCCTTAAGCCAAAACGGGCTAGGAGCGATGGATGCCGCCCGTGGGACTCCGCTGGTTTTTGACGGCTCGGGCGCCCTTTGGGTATCCGATCAAGGCAACAACCGCGTCCTGCAATTTTCTCCGCCCTTCTCAAACGGCATGAACGCCGATCTCGTGATCGGGCAAAGCGATTTTGTCAGCAGCGATTCCGTGTGTTCGGCGAATGGTTCTGATGAGCCGTGGGGGATTGCCTTTGACGTCTCAGGAAATCTTTGGGTCTCCGATTATGGCCGCATCTTGGAATTCAAGCCTCCCTTCTCAACGGGGATGAATGCCTCTCTTGTTTTGGGCGAGCCCGACTTTACAACCTGCGATAACGGCATTCAAACTCCAAGTCAAAACACTGTGGCAGGAGGGGATGGAATCATCTTTGATCCCCTGGGGAAGCTATGGGCCGCAGATGAAGGTCGCAATCGCGTCATGCGTTTTTCTCCGCCCTTCTCTAACGGCATGAATGCCGATCTGGTGCTTGGCCAACCCAACTTCACCAGCACCCAGTCGGCGACCAGCCAAAATGGAATGGACTACCCTTCTGGAATCGCATATTACGCTGGAAGCATATGGGTCACAGAAATCTACAACAATCGCGTCACCCGCTTCGACGTGGTCCCGGACTCGGCCTCGGACCTGGCCGTTTCCGCGCCTCCCACGACGAGCCAGATTCTGCTCTCATGGACCGCCACAGGAAACCCCTTCGGGGCCTCCTTCTCGGGCGAATACCTCATCGAGGCTTCAAGCGACCCCGCGGCCGTCTTCAGCACGGGCTCGGCCCAGGTTGCGATCTCGACCGCCAACGTCTCTCCCTCCGCCGCCCAGGGCGCCGCCGTCCCGGGGCTCATGGCCAACACGACCTATTACTTGGCGCTCTGGAGCGCGAACACGGGGCTCAACTACTCGGGAATATCGAACGGCGCCACCGTCGCGACCTTGGCCGACCAGGTCGCGGGCGCGCAAATCTACCGGGTCTACGGCACGAGCGCCGCCGTCAACTGGCAGGCCCTGCCCGTTTCGCCCTCAAGCGCCTCCGCGGAAGGCTACGAGCTCGACGCCTCCACCGCCTCCGATTTCTCGGGCACCGTCTTTTCATCGGCGAGCCCCGGGGTTTCCCTCAGCGCCTTGTCCGCAACAGGGCTGACATACAACACCAGCTATTATTTCCGCGTGGGCGCGCTCAATTGGTCCGGCTCCCCGGATTACGTTCTCCTGGGCTCGACGTTGACCGGCACGGGGCCCCCGCCCTCAAACCCGCTTGTCGCCGCGGTCTATCTCTCGAGCGTCGCCGTCTCCTGGGGAGCGGTGGGCGCGCTTGACGGCTACGAGCTCGACGCCGACACCGCCCCCGATTTCTCAGGCGCGCTTTTCTCCTCCGTCACGGCAAGCGGAGGGGCGAGCGCTCTGAGCCTCCAGGGCCTGACGGCCAACGCCACTTATTACCTGCGCGTCGCGAGCCTCTGGAACGGCGCCGCGGCCTACGCCGCGCCCGCGCCCTCGTCCACCTCGACCTTGGCCGCCCTCCCGACGGCGCTCGCCCCGACGAGCGTCGCCTCGACGAGCGTCGCCGCCGCCTGGGGCGCGGGAGGCAATTCACCGCGGACCCTCTACCTCGCCCAGGTCTCGACGAACGGCTTTTCGACCGTCAACGCCGCAAGCGCGACCTTCGACGACTCCGCCGTCTTCGCGGGGCTCGATCCCGGCACGAGCTACGATTTCCGGGTGGAGGCGATCGGCAACGACGGCCTGGCGACCGGCTTCGTGAGCCTCCCCTCGACCTCGACCCTGCTCGCCTCGCCGGGCCTGGGCGCCCCCGTCTTCGCCGCCGTCGCGATCGCAAGCGCCTCCGTCCAATGGACGAGCGGGGGAAACCCCGCCGGGACGATCTTCACCGTCGAGCTCTCGACGGACAATTTCGCGAGCCTCAACGCCTCCTCGGCGACCGCCGGGGTCTCGGCCGTCTTCGGGACGGGCGGCGCGGGCCCCGCCTTGACCCCCGACACGGGCTATTATTTTCGCGTCCAAGCGGCGAGCGGCTCGGCCCAAAGCGCCTTCACGGCCCTGGGGAGCACCTATACCTTGGCCGAAGCGCCCTCCGGCACCCAGGTTCCGCTCGTCTCCTCGACCTCCGCCGCCCTTCAATGGCAGGGCGACGGCAACCCCGCGGGGGCGGGCTATCAAGTGTGGCGCGACGTCAATCCCGCCTTTCCCTCGCCCGTCATCACGAGCGTCTCGGGGACCTCCGACATCGAGGAGGGGCTGTCTCCCTCCACCACCTATTACTTCGAGGTCCGGGCCGTCAACGGCGACGGCGTGGCGACGGCCTTCGACGCGGCGGTCTCGGCGGCCACCTCGCAGCCGAGCTCCGTCCCCATCACCCAATTCGACCTCGTCCGGACCTACCCCAACCCCTACAAGCCCAACGGCGGCAACCCCGATTTCGGCAAGCCCTACAACGCCGGCGACCCGACCTCCGGCATCCTCTTCGACCAGATGCCGGCGGGCACGATGATCCGCCTCTACACCCTGACCGGGCGGCTTGTCTCCGAGATCGGCCCGCCCAACGGCAGCGGCGTCATCCAATGGAACGTGAAAAACCAGTCGGGGCAGGACGTGGCGACGGGGGTCTATTTCGCGGTTCTCTCGGCGCCGGGCGCGGGAAACGCCACGCGGAAGGTGATGGTGGTCCGGTAAGAATACGGTGTCCACCGATGATTCTCGCCGCCGTCCTGGCGATGGCCTGCGCGGCCGGCGCGCGGGCCCAGTCGGACGGCTCGGGGAAGGACGCCTTTAATTTCCTGGGCCTCGAGCTGGGCGCTCGCGCGACGGCCATGGGAGGCGCCTACGCCGCCCTCGCGGACGACCCCTACGCCCTGGTCTACAATCCGGCCGGGCTCGCCCGGGTCCCTCGCGAGGAGGCGAGCTTCATGCATAACGCCTATTTCGCGGGAGTCTCCCAGGACTATCTGGGCTATGCCGGGCCGTGGGGTCTGGGCGCCTACGTCAATTCCTTGAGCTACGGCGCCATCGCCCAGACGACGCTCTCCCAGCCCGGCGGCACGGGCTCGCAGACGGCGCCCACGGCCATGGCGGGCGAGATCGGCTACGGGCATTTCTTCTTCGACCGCCTGAGCCTGGGCGGCGGCGTCAAGTACGCCGAGGAGACGATCGCGGGGACGGCGCTTCATGCCTGGGGCTTGGACGGCGGCGCCCTTTTCGCGCCGGGAGGGGGTCTCAAGGGACTCACGCTCGGCGCGGCGGTCCAGAACGTCGGCGGCAGCCAGGACCCCCTGCCGCTCTCCGCCCGCGCGGGCGCGGCCTACGCCTTCCCGTGGGAAAAGACCGTGGAAACGGCCTCCGTGGACGAGGTCGAAAGCCAGGGAGGCTACGCGCTCCGCGCGGGCTTCGAGGCCGCGCTCTTCAAGGCCTTCGCCCTGCGCGCGGGCTGGGTCTCGGGGCAGATCGGCGGCGGCTTTTCGGGCGGCGCCGGCGTCTCCTGGAAGGATTGGATCCTGGACTACGCCTTCGTTCCCATGGGGGAGCTGGGCTCCGTCAACCAAGTCAGCCTCAGCCTGCATTGGGGCCGGGAGGGCCGCCCGCGCTGGACCCTCCCGAGCCTGATCCGCCGGGCGCATTTCCACGCCCCGCCCGCCGAGGGGACGGTCGAGTGGCATTTCGAGATCGCGGACCGGCTCATGGACGAGGCCGCAGGCGCGGACGACCCGCGGCTTAAGGACGCGCGATACCAGATGGGCAAGGCCGCGGCGCTGCTCGGCCCGCATGATCCGCGCCGCCTGGGCTACGACGAGGCGATGGGCCGGCTTTCGGCCCTCGAGGGCAAGCCCGATCGAGCCCGGGAATTTTACGCCGCGGCCCTGCGGCTCAACCCCCCGCCCGAGCGGCGGCGGGCCATCCGAGAGGCGATCGAGAAGCTTTCAAGCCGTTGAACGTCTGGCCGGCAGCGGCCGGACGCCGGCAGCATCAGCATCTGGCGCGGCGGTGAAATTCCGGCTAAAATAAAGCCGCTTGAACCTTTTTACCCGGTTTTTCCTCGTTTTATTCGTCTTCGCCATGATTCCCATCCTGGCGAGCGGCATCTGGATTATCAAATGGAATGGGCAAATTCGAGAGAATGCCAGGCGGTCTCACGAGGCCGTGGCGCAGTTCGCGGCGGGGCTGGTGGAGGCGGAGGCGGAGCATATGAACAGAGCGCTGGCCTTCGCGGAGCCGTTGGAACGGGACCACGGGCTGCACGTTTCGTATGAGAGAAAAATCCTCGTCGAGAGCGTCTCCCGGCATCCCTATCTGGCTTTTGCGACCGTCGTGGGAGCCGACGGCAAAATCGTCGACCAGCTCGAGATGCGTCAGGATAGCCTGTTCGGGGACAACGCGGTCTTATCCCGGGATCTTCTGCGGCGCGCCTCGCAAACGAAACGAGTGGCATTGGGCCCGATCACGGAGGTCAACGGCGTGCCTGTCCAGCCGATGGCCTATCCCTTCGACGACGGGCGGTTCCTTTATGTCGTTTACTCGCTGAAAGGGCTGGCGAACGATCTCAGACGTCTTAAAGTCGGGGCCAACGGGTTCATCGTTCTCTTGGATTCGTCGGGTTCCCAGGTTCCGGGCTTCGGAGCCGCGGGCTTGAAATTGAATTTCGGCAAGGCGGCGCCGGGCCGCGCCGGGCTTTTCGCCGGAACATCGGGTTGGCTCACGCGTGTCCCCAGCAATGACGGGCTCCAGGTCGCGGCCTACGAGTTGGCCCCCACCTTTCCCTTCTGGGTCTTGAGCGTCCAGAAGCGGGCGGAGGCCTTCGCCCAGCCTCCCCACTTCGTGGCGGAAGTGGCGACCTTCCTCATCGTCTTGGGTTGCTTGATCGTCATCGGGGCCTACGCCATTTCGGCGGGGCTCACCCGTCCCCTCAAGCAGCTCATCATCGCCTCGGATAACGTCGCCCGATCTGAGTTCGACAAGCCCGTCCCGCCCATCGGCTGGGCGGAACTCGGGCAATTGGCGGACGCCTTCAACGAGATGATGAGACGGCTTAATTCCTACAAGAAGCTTCAGGTCGAGAAGCTTCTCGAGGAGAAGGCGAAGGTCGAGGCCCTCGTTCACAACATCCCGGATGCGATCATCATGGCCGGGGTCGATGGGACCGTGTTCTATCTCGATGGGGCGGCGCGGCTCCTTC
>JAJYFI010000217.1 GCA_021790955.1 bacterium
CGGCCGCAGCCAGACCTGGATCGCCGACTTCGTCTACAAATGGGCGCCCAACGGCAACGCGACCGAGCGTTACCTGAAGGTGCAGGGCGAGTACCTGTGGCGCCGCGAGAGCGGCGAACTGGCCTACGATGTCGGCGGCGCCAACCTGGCCTCGGAGGTCTTTCGGGAAGACCGCCGCGCGGCCTGGCTGGTCCTTCTTTCGCCGGGGATCGAATATCGAGGAGTGCGCCTCGCCGCGCCCGACCGCGGGCCCGTCGCGGTCGCGGCGTCTCCTGGGGACCCCTACGCCTTCGGGAGCGCGCGGCTTCTCGCTCGCCAAGCCCCCTTCGTGAAATTCATCCCGGCTACCCGGGGGCACGGCGTGCAGATGTTCTCGGATGCGCGGTTTACCCGCGAGCTTCTCGATTGGATCGCGGGGGCGGCCGGCCTTAGGAAGCGGCGAGAGCCCGGCTCTTCGGGGCCGGCAAGGAGCCGATGAAGGACTTGATCCGAAGGGCCGCCTCCCGCAGCCGCGCCTCGGGGGCGACAAGCGAAAATCGGGCGTAGCCCTCTCCGAGAGGGCCGAAGCCCGAGCCGGGGGAGATCACGACGCCCTTCTCCATGATGAGCCTCTCGGCGAATTCGAGAGAGCCCATCTTCCTCGCGGCGTCCGGAAGCCTGCCCCAGACATACATCGCCGCCTTGGGAGGCTGGACGGGCCAGCCGGCCTCGTCGAGGGCGGAAACGAGAGCGTCGCGGCGCGCTTGATAAACGCGCCGCGCTTCCCGGACGCAGTCCTCCGGGCCGTTGAGCGCCGCGGCGGCGGCCTTCTGGATGAAAGCGGGGATGCCGTAGTCGAGGAAGCCTTTGAATTTGGCGAGATGGCCGACGGCGTCGGCGTTCCCGACGGCGAAGCCGACGCGCCAGCCGGCCATCGAGAAAGTTTTGGAGAAAGAATGAAACTCGACGGCCCGGTCCTTGGCCCCCGGCAGCTCGAGGATGGAGGGCGCGACGTAGCCGTCGAAGGAAAGCTCCGAATAGGCGTTGTCGTAGATCACCAGGCAGCCGTGCTTTTTGGAAAAATCGAGGGCTTCCTTGAGGAAGGCGATGTCCTCGACGACGGCGCCGGTGGGGTTGTTGGGGTAATTGAGAATAAGAGCCTTGGAGCGCCTCGCGACGGCGGCGGGCACGGCTTTGAGATCCGGCAGAAAGCCCCGCTCGGCCTTGAGCGGCATGATGTTGGCCTTCCCGCCGGCGAGCAGGACGCCGTTATAGTGGACGGGATAGCATGGGCTCGGCACAAGCACGCCTTGGCCGGGCTCCAGAAGCGCCATCAGCAGATGCGCGATCCCTTCCTTGGAGCCGATGAGGGGCAGAACCTCCGTGCCGGGATCGAGCGCGACGTCGAAGCGCCGGCGATACCAGGAAGCGATCGCTTCGCGAAGCTCGGGAAGGCCGTCCGACGGGGGGTAGCGGTGGGTCCAAGTCTCTCCCGCCGCCTCGCGCAAGGCGTCCACGATGTGCGGCGCCGTCGGCAGGTCGGGGCTTCCCTGTCCCAGGTCGATCACGTCGAGGCCGTTCGCTTTGGCCTTGGCCTTGAGGGCGTTGAGACGCACGAAAAGATAGGGCGGCAGGGAGGTCAGTTTTTTGGAAGGGGTGGGTTTCATGATGGCCCCATTAAAGCAAAAATGAAATTGGCGCCAGGGCTCGAGCTGAGGGGTTGCGTCGCCGGGCGAGTCCTCGTCGTCGACGACGTATCTTCCCTCGACCATCACCGACGTCCACGGCCGCAGCCTCAGCTTCACCTACACGACGGTCTCGGGCAGCACCCAGCCCTTGATCGCCGCGGTCTCGGGAACGGTGTCATACTTTGACTTTTGACTTTTTGACTTGTTGGGATGGAGATGGGATTCGTGACTTTGGAAATAAGTTAAAGTCTGACACCAGTGCCACAATCCCGTTTTTAAATCCCAGCACCAATTGGTTCAGTAAAAACAAATGCACCCCCAAATCCTCAGCTAAGCCCTGGAAGTCGGCGTTTGCGAGCCTGCTTGCCGGGGACGCTCGCCGTTTGAAGGCTCGCTCGGGTTCCGGGCCCGGCTGTATGCGTATGCCGGGCCTTCACACGCCCCGTCAACCAGCCTCGCAAACGCCTGCGGACAGAGTTATCCACAGGGCAGGTTGGCTGACGAATTTGGAGGAGCGTTGAGACTTCGCTACGTCGCCCAGGAGGGCGACAAGACGGCCCAACGAGCGTTTTCGAACTCCGAGAAGAAGGCGAAGCTCTCCGAGAGCCGCAGGATCAATCGCCGCGCATGGCGGATGACGACCCCGGCGTGACAAAGCAGGCGGAAGCGCAGGCTCTTGATCGAGAAGCCCTGCCAGCTCTCAGGCAGGGCGGCCAGCTTGAACATCCGCGCCAGGTTATAGGCCAGAAGCGCCGTCTGGAAGTACGCCGCGTTGGCCAAGAGTTCCCCGCACGGCAGCCAGTGCAGCGCGAACCCGTTCTTGGCCTCCCCGATCGCCTTCTCCATCCTCCCGCGGCCGTTGTAGAAGTCCAGGACTTCTTCCGTGCTCAACGATTCGGGCAAGCTCGCGATGATGGGGTAGTATTCGATGGGGTCCCGGAACAAGTCCAACTGCCCCGTGCGGCGCACCACCACCAGGCGAAAGGCCGGCAGCGGAGCCTCACAACGGTTGCCCGCTTGTCCCGGAGCATGGACCGTCTCGGCCAGCAGGAAGGTGTCGTGCCCCCGCACGACCAGCCGCCAGGCTTCTTGCGGGATCGCCTCGATCGTCGCCCTCACCGAGGCATCCAAGTCGGCGCGGATCGCGAACTCAATGCCGTGCTTGTGGCAATATTCCATGATCTTGAGCTGGTAGGCCGCGCTGTCCGACCGGAACCTCAACGTCATGCCGCTCAAGCGTCTGCGGCAGTAGCGCAAAAGAGACAGAATGTGCGACTGCGGCGAGGCGTTCCCCTCGCGAAACACCCCTCCCAGGAAGACATCCGCCTCGTCAAGCCAAGCCAACAGCGGGTTGTAGCCATCCACCCCCTTATACGTTCGCTTCGCCTCCTTCTTGTCCGATTCGATCACGCTCGAATCGATGTCCAGCGTCACCGCTTGCCCAGGCTTGAGACACCGCAGGGCCTGGCGGCTCACGATCTCTCCCAGCCGAGCCACCCCGCGCTGCCCAAAC